>JAVZNR010000002.1 GCA_038882715.1 Candidatus Bathyarchaeia archaeon | reverse complement strand
ATATCGAGGTCCGCGATGGCGGCGTCAATGCAGATAATGGAGGCGTTTCAGCCTCCCAATGAAGCATTGACCTCCAGTTGCGGACACAATTAATGCGGACCTTAGCCCGAAATGCTAAGGTCCAAGGCGGGCTTAAAGCCAACCCCCGCCACTCAAAAATAAGTGCGACCGCTTCCCAACTCCGGTTGATCCTGCCGGACCCCACCGCTATCGGGGTGGGACTAAGCCATGCGAGTCGGCGCCCTCCAGCCAACGGGGAGGGCGCGGCGGACGGCTCCGTAACACGTAGCTAACCTACCCTCAGGACGGGAATAACCCCGGGAAACTGGGGCTAATTCCCGATAGGTGAGGAGGCCTGGAATGGTCCCTCACCGAAAGGGCTCTGGAACCACGCTTCCAGAGCCGCCTGAGGATGGGGCTGCGGCCGATCAGGTAGTTGGTGGGGTAACGGCCCACCAAGCCTATAACCGGTACGGGCCGTGAGAGCGGGAGCCCGGAGATGGGCACTGAGACAAGGGCCCAGGCCCTACGGGGCGCAGCAGGCGCGAAACCTCCGCAATGCGCGCAAGCGTGACGGGGCTACCCCGAGTGCCGCCCGCTGAGGGCGGCTTTTCCCCAGTGTAAACAGCTGGGGGAATAAGGGGAGGGCAAGTCGGGTGTCAGCCGCCGCGGTAATACCCGCTCCCCGAGTGGTGGGGACGATTATTGGGCTTAAAGCGTCCGTAGCCGGCCTGGCAAGTCCCTCGTTAAATCCAACGGCCTAACCGTTGGACTGCGGGGGATACTGTCAGGCTAGGGGGCGGGAGAGGCCGGCGGTATTCCCGGGGTAGGGGTGAAATCCTATAATCCCGGGAGGACCACCAGTGGCGAAGGCGGCCGGCCAGAACGCGCCCGACGGTGAGGGACGAAAGCCGGGGGAGCGAACCGGATTAGATACCCGGGTAGTCCCGGCTGTAAACGATGCGGGCTAGGTGTTGGCGCGACTACGAGTCGCGCCAGTGCCGCAGGGAAACCGTTAAGCCCGCCGCCTGGGGAGTACGGTCGCAAGACTGAAACTTAAAGGAATTGGCGGGGGGGCACCACAAGGGGTGAAGCTTGCGGTTCAATTGGAGTCAACACCGGGAACCTTACCGGGGGCGACAGCAGGATGAAGGCCAGATTGAAGGTCTTGCCAGACAAGCTGAGAGGAGGTGCATGGCCGTCGCCAGCTCGTGCCGTGAGGTGTCCTGTTAAGTCAGGCAACGAGCGAGACCCGCGCCCCTTGTTGCCAGCGGCCCCCGGAAGGGGGTCGGGCACACGAGGGGGACTGCCGCCGCTAAGGCGGAGGAAGGAGCGGGCTACGGCAGGTCAGTATGCCCCGAATCCCCCGGGCCACACGCGAGCTGCAATGGCAGGGACAATGGGTTCCGACCCCGAAAGGGGGAGGCAATCCCTAAACCCTGCCTCAGTTGGGATCGAGGGCTGCAACCCGCCCTCGTGAACATGGAATCCCTAGTAATCGCGGGTCATCAACCCGCGGTGAATACGTCCCCGCCCCTTGCACACACCGCCCGTCGCTCCACCCGAGTGAGGCCTAGATGAGGCGCAGTTTCTTGGCTGCGTCGAATCTAGGCTTCGCGAGGGGGGAGAAGTCGTAACAAGGTGGCCGTAGGGGAACCTGCGGCCGGATCACCTCCTAAGAAGCAATGATTGTGGCGGGGGTTGTGTTAGGGCCCGTGAAACTCAAAGAGTTTTTCTCACTTAATTTAAGGTTTAGTAAGAATGAATAAAGGGCTTGTTAAGTCTATTTTTGCGGGAATAAAAGCGTATTGAGTTTTTGTAGTTTTCTTAAATTCTTTTTCTCTCCATTTAATCCTCGGATACGAGTAAGTGTTAAATGCCCCTTGACATCTTTCTTCTTATAGAGGGGAAGCCTTATGGGTGGCGTTAGAGGGGTAGTTTTATGTGGTGGGCCGGGTAAAAGGCTTAGGCCGATAACTTATTATTTTCAGAAGGCTATGATCCCCATTGGTAAAATGCAGAAACCTCTCCTTGAATATGTGGTTAGACTGCTAAAATTTTATGGTATAAGAGACCTAGTTTTTCTCGTCGATTATAAGGCTGAGCAAATAATGAATTATTTCGATAATGGCTCTAGATTCGAGGTTAATATATCCTACGTTTACGATGACCCGTCATTAAAGGGGACCGCTGGATCTATAGTGAACGCGTATAGAAGGGGGATGCTGAATGTTGATGAGACCCTACTTATATATTATGGGGACATCTTAACAAATATGAACCTCCGAGACTTCTTGAACTTTCACAGAGAGAAGAGAGCTGTGGCGACGGTCGCCCTCTCAAGCGGATTTACGGTTAGGGTAGGCGTAGCTGAGCTGGAGGTGGATAGTAGAATTCGAAGCTTCCAAGAAAAACCCAAAATAGATAAGCCTGTCAGTATAGCGATAGCGGCGCTGGAGGGCGAGGCTCTTAAAGAGGTAGATAAAATGGCAAGCGGCAGATCTGAGCTCGACCTTATGGGCGATGTAATCCCGTATCTGATAAGTAAAGGGGCCAGCGTTTACGGATACCTTACAGACGCCTTCTGGTACGACGTCGGTAGCACAGAGGCCTACGAGAAACTGGAGCCGAACTTAGTTGACGAAATATTTGCCTTCCTTTACAAGTGAAGAAACTAAATCTGCTTCTTTCATTAATTGCAAATATTTAAGCTGGGCTCTCCATTAGTTTATGTTTTCTTTTCCTTAATTTATTGGATGATTAGGCGAAGTGATCTGTTTGGACGTAACTAGAATGAGGCGAAGGTGGGTTCTACTGGCCGGAGCAGTTATCGTAATGATGTTCATCGCTATTTACCAGTACTCTTGGTCTTTATTCGCTTCAGGTTTAAACTCTAATTTAGGGTGGTCGATGACAACGATTCAAGCAGCTTTCACATTGTACACTTATGCGGCCACATTCGTACAGCCGTTATCCGGATACTTTGCTGATAAATTTGGGCCAAGAAAAATAGCGGTACTTGCTGGTCTGCTAGCAGCCTTAGGCCTTTCACTAAATTACATGGTGAGTTCGCCACTACATCTCTATACATATTATGCTCTCGGCTCAATAGGGGTTGGAATGCTCTACGGTATCTCTACATCTATAGCGGTTAAATGGTTTCCCGATAAAAGGGGGCTAGCCACTGGGATAGTCACCTTCGGCTTCGGCGCCGGAACAGCTATCTTCAATGTTCCAATTCAATCGTGGATCTCGAATTACAGCGTTAAAACAGCTTTTCTCTACACCGGCATACTAATGTTGATCTTCATTATGCCTTTCACCTTACTCTACAGTTACCCTGAAACGGCACAAACATCTGAAAGACAGAGACTTGAGGAAGGAGGAGACGCGGCGAACTGGAGGTGGCATGAAATGCTTAAGACCGGTCAATGGTGGCTAATCTATATCTCGTTCTCTATTATGGCGGCCATCGCGCTTCTCTTCGGCGCACATATCGTGCCGATGGCGAAAGCAAGCAACATATCGGCTAATGTGTTAAGCCTCGCCCTAGTAGCTTATCCTTTAGCGAACGGTTTCAGCAGGGTGCTGGGCGGATTAATATCAGACCATGTAGGCAGGCAGATCACAGCCACGCTCTTCTACACCCTAGCAGGAGCCATGATGATAGCGTTAAGCTTCACAGCTTCTAATCCAATAGGGTTTGCATCTTTTGTTGTGCTTACGATGCTGTTCGCAGGCTCGGTCTTCGCGTTTAACCCAGCCCTCATCGGAGACTTCTACGGCCCAAGATACTCAACAACCAATTATGGGATCACCTACACCGCTAAGAGCTGGGGAGGATTAATATCTGGATACGTTACAGCATACTTTTCAGCGGCACTAAACAACAACTACGCTCCATTAACAATTGGGCTGGGAACCGGGGCCTTAATAGCCGCGGTTCTCGTCAGCCCATGGCTCCTCAAGAAACCTAGAAAGAAGGATGTGGCGGAAGCCCGGTCACCCTGAGTTCTCCTCATTTTCCACCAGCCAACTGCGGATAAACGCCTCTAACGCTGGGATAAAAGCATTTATTATGAGGAAAAGCAACTTTATTCTTCATGTGGTGTTCTGGTGAATCTATTCCAAAGATGGTTAGGGTGCGGCAGAAAATCTACGCTCCGAAGATAGATGATTATATTTCTGCCCTTAGGGAGGAGCTGAATAAGGCTGGCTTAAGGGAGAAGGTTAAACCCGGAGCAAAGATAGCTATTGCGGTTGGTAGCCGTGGAATAGCGCATATAGTAGAGATAGTTGCAGCAATTGTTGATGAGGTCAGGGATGCTGGCGGCGAGCCATTTATTGTGCCATCTATGGGAAGCCACGGTGGAGCAACACCTGAAGGCCAAATAGCCGTCCTTAGAAGTCTCGGGATAACTCAGGAATCCGTTGGCGCGCCGATATGGGCTACCATGGAGGTTGAGGAGGTGGGGCGCCTAAGTAATGGTGCTCCGGTGTATGTTGACAGGGCCGCTGCAAAATCTGATGGGATAATCGTTGTTAATAGGGTTAAGCCTCACACTGATTTTAAGGGCAGGATAGAGAGCGGCTTAATGAAGATGATGGCAGTAGGTTTGGGGAAGCAGAAGGGCGCTGAAATAATACATAGGTATCAGCTTGAGGGTTACCATAAGCTTATTCCGGAGGCAGCTAGGATAATCATGAGGGAAACACCAATAATCTTAGGTGTCGCGGTAGTTGAGAATGCGCGCCATGAGATAGCGGTTATAAAAGCCTTAAAACCTGAGGAGATCGAGGAAGAGGAGGCTAAACTTCTAGAAATAGCGAAAGATTTGATGGTTAGGATACCCTTTAAGGAAATAGATGTTTTGATAGTTGATGAGATGGGGAAGAATATAAGCGGCACCGGAATGGATACCAACGTTATCGGCAGGTTTTGGGCTTCGCCTAAGGAATATGAGCCCCGCACGCCGAAGATCAAGAGAATAGTTGTTCTAGACTTAACCAAGGAGTCTGGTGGAAACGCTGTTGGGATAGGGTTAGCGGACATTACAACCAAAAGGCTGGTCTCCAAGATAGACTTCGAGGAAACATTTGTGAACTGTTTTACTTCGACGTGGCCGGAGACAGCGAAGATCCCGCCATTCCTGCCAAATGACCGCGATGCTATACTTATGGCTATAAGATGCTGCGGGCCAATAGAACCGCAGAAAGCGAAGATTGTCAGGATAAAAAACACGCTTGAGCTAGAATACATGTGGATATCGGAAAGCCTGTGTGAAGTCGTGAAGCAGGATAAGGAGCTCTCGGAGCGCCTAGAAATATTAGGGGAACCGGAGGAAATGCAGTTTGATGTTCTCGGAAACCTGGCGAGATAATAGGATGGCTGCTAGACTAAGGTTTCGGCGAAGGAATCAGGCTGAAGTCTCCAGTGTAGGCGGCTTCTAGGGTCGGCTTTATAAGCCTATCGACATCCCCGGCTTCAGCCCTTATCGGTATCGGCATGTTCTCCAGCTTGCTCTTAAGCTGAGGATCCTTCGCAGCGCTCACCATCTTTTCAATATGTTTCTCGGTTGCACCAGCCTCCTTCAACGTGGTTGGGAAGCCTATCCTCTTAAAGAAGTTTATCATACCCTCCGCGACAGCTTCAGCGAGCCTTCTCCCCTCAAAACTCATTTTTTTCTCATCTAGGTAACCGTTGTCAACGTAGATACGGGCAACCCTTTTTAATTGATCCTGTATTGCGTATGAGAATAGAACCGTGTAATACGGGTTTAAAACAGCGCATGCCCTTCCATGCGGAAGAACATCGACAAGCGAGAAGCTTCCGAGATGAGGTCCATTAGTTCCTCCAAGCATTATTGAGTATCCGCCTAAATCTGTTCCAAGCCCCAGAGCATACCTAGCTTCAAGATCCTCATCGTTTTTAAGGGCCCTTGGCAGAGCCTCCACTATAAGCTTTATTCCAGCATACGCTACCTCACTTATCTTCTCATAGTTCGCTTTTCCAGTAGCGCCCATCCAAACCTCCCAGCAGTGGGATATCCCGTCAAGCGCCCCATCCTTAGTTAAATCGGGCGTCATGCTCCTCGTGACATCATACTGGAATATTGAGGCTCTAGGCACAATCGCCCCGTCAATTATGAGCTTCTTCTGAAAAGTCATCATGTCGGTTACGTTTGAGTATTTAGTTAAATGGGAGGCTGAGCTGCTGGCGGTTTGTATAGCTATCAGCGGAACCCGTTCTCCACCCGATTTAGCTGAAACCAACCCTGTTCCAAAATAATCCTCTATCACCCCTCCATACAGCGCTAAGACTAACGCCGCCTTAGCGCCATCAATTACGCTACCGCCGCCAACAGCGACAACACCGTTACAGCCCATTTTCACTAGCTGATATGCAAGCCTATAAACATCTTCTTTAGGCGTGTTTTGACGAGCCCCCTCTAAGACCCCTAAAACCTCATAGCCCCTTCTTTTGAGGGAGGATCTCACAAAATCAACGATCCCAGCTCGTATGCCGGTTCCACTAGTTATGATCGCGGTTTTTCTCCCAATCCTGTCAACGTATCTATCAAAGCTTTTTAAGGCTTCCGCGCCAAATGCATAGTCGTCGCCCTTAAATTCAATGAGCAGACTCTCGGCTTTCCTCATAAGTGATTTATCTAAGCCGATTTCACCCATATTTCATGCCACCCGAACTAGGCCGGGGGAGGCTTAACCTTCACCACGTCTGGGTTTACAAGGTTCGGGGGAACTTTCCCATCAAAGAACGCTATCAGGTTTTCCGCAACCATCTCAGCCATCCTTGAACGCGTCTCATAGCTGGCGCTAGCAATATGCGGTGTCAGAATAACGTTGTTGAGCTTAAGCAATGGGCTATCCGCAGGTAACGGCTCCTGCTCAAATACGTCTAATGCTGCCCCGGCAAGCCTCCCCTCCTTCAGCGCCTCGTACAAAGCTTTTTCATTGACCACAGGGCCCCTTGAAGTATTTATCAAGTACGCTGTTTTTTTAACAAGCTTGAGCTTTTCGGCGTCTATTAGATGGTAAGTTTCCTTTGTCAATGGAACATGTATGCTTATGAAGTCCGATTCCCTTAGCAAGGTGTCTAAGGGAACAAAAACCGCGCCTGCTTCTTTCTCTATTTGCGGGTTCCGCACAACATCATAGTATAGGATTTTCATATTGAAGCATTTAGCCCTTCTAGCAACAGCCGAACCTATTCTCCCAGCGCCAATTAACCCCAATGTAGCCCCATAAATATCCCTTCCGAGAAGCATGCTTGGATGCCAGCCCACCTTCCATTCGCCTTCACGCACGTATCTGTCTGCTTCAACAACACGTCTAGCGATAGCCATTAAAAGAGCCCATGCAAAATCAGCCGTTGTTTCAGTTAAAACGCCCGGCGTATTAGTCACGTATATTCCTCTCCTAGTGGCCTCCTCAACATCTATGTTGTCGAAGCCAACAGCCATCTGGGCAATTATCTTCAACTTAGACGCGGCATTAAAGACCTCGGCGTCAATCTTGTCTGAAAGAAGAGTTACCAGCGCGTCAACATCCCTAACCTTTTCAACTATAATCTGCTTTGGTGGCGGACCATACTCTGGCCAAACTTCGGCGTCAAATCGTTCCAAAATTTTTTTAAGTCCCCTTTCAGGAAGCTCCCTAGTGATATAAACTTTGGGTTTATACACCTTTAACACCCCTTAAACATGATGCGGCGCCATTAAATATTTAATGGCGGAACACCTCTAATATTTTTTGGCAAGATCCTCTGTCAACAAGACTCTAGATGCTATCATTGGGTAACTTTTTTAAGACATGGCAAACTATTTTTAATACTTGTTGGTGATGTTTATGTCTGGGAGAAGAGAGACTATTCTCTGGATCGCCAGAGATTACTTAAAGTGCACGGGATGCAGAAGATGCGAAATCGCCTGCTCACTGTTCCATGAGGGGTGGATATGGCCTGAAGCCTCAAGAATAAGGGTCTTTATGCTGGTGCCAGGCATTGAAATCCCGCACTTCTGTTCTCAATGCCATGATTACCCGTGTGTCTCAGCGTGCCCGGTGAAAGCTCTCTCGGTCGATGAAAGAACCGGTGCGGTTATAGTTGATAGAGAAAAGTGTACTGGATGCGGCGTATGTATACGTGAGTGCCCTGGAAATATCCCGTTCTTTCACCCCGGTGATGGAAAAGCGGTTATATGTGACTTATGTGGCGGAGACCCGCAATGCGTCAAGGTCTGCCAAGAAGCTAAGTTTAATGCGCTCTGGGCTGTTAGAGAAGATAAAACTGGATGGGGAAGCTACAATAGAAAACTCTTCGCCCAACCGCCTGAAGAGATCACTAAAGATGTTGCGATGAACCTTTATGGTGAAAAGGGGGAGGAGTGGATCTAAATGGTTAGGGGTTATGCTGGTAAGTTTCTGGAAGTAGACCTCTCCTCAGGAGGAATAAAAGACGTAACCTTCAGCGACGACATTCTCAGAAACTTTGTTGGCGGAAGAGGATTAGCTACAAAGATTCTCTGGGATAGGCTTGGCAGCAGATGGGAGGAGATCGATCCGCTTGGACCCGAAAACATATTTCTGGTTCTAACGGGGCCTTTAACCGGCATTTATCCGGGTTCCCGCGTATGCGTATCGGGCAAATCGCCCCAATCAAACGGGATCATCGGGTCGACTCTAAGCGGGGAGTTTGGAAACGAACTTAAATGCGCTGGCTACGACGGCATAATAGCTACTGGTAAAGCCGAGAAGCCTGTCTACCTATTTATAACGGACGATAACGCTGAGATCAGGAGCGCGGAGCATGTTTGGGGTAAAGAGGCTCCGGAAACTATAAGAACTCTAACTAAGGAGGGGCTTGAACTACTCAAGAGGGCGGGGCGGGGCGCCGAGAAGATTAAGGAGCCTGCGATGATATATTGTGGTCCAGCGGGTGAGAGCAGAGTTAGAACGGCTGCGGTGATGCAGAAGATAAGCCATGCCGCTGGCTACGGCGGATATGGAGCGGTTATGGGTTCAAAGAATCTTAAGGCTATTGTCGTGAAGGGGAGGAAACCATTACCCAGCGTTACTAGCCCGGAAACAGTGAAGATCCTTCTACGGGAAGTTGAGAGGCAGCTCCTTGAAAGAGACCGCTTGAGGCGCTGGGGGACTGGTTACGGTGGATATGAGGTTGGCGCTAGGCAGAGCTCTGAGCCGGTTAGGAATTGGCAGGAGGAGTGGCATGACGAGAAAAGGTTTGGTGGACCTAAATTCGACTTCAGGTACTGGGTTAAAAGATACTGGAGCGACTTCAACTGCCCGGTTGCCTGCATGAAGGTGGCAGTTGTTAAGACAGGGCCATATAAGGGAGCTATCACCGATGACCCGGACTACGAGATGCAGGCTTACCTTGGACCTAACCTCGGAATATTTGACCCAGATAAATGCATATATTTGTCGGCCCTCATAGATTACTTAGGTTTCTCCGGAATAAACGGCGGCAACACGCTTGCTTTCGCAGCAGAGCTTTATCAGAGGGGAATATTGACTAAAGAGGATTTAGGCTTCGAATTAAACTGGGGGGACGTAGAAGCCTTTGAGAGGCTTGCTAGAATGATAGTTAAGCGTGAGGGTATAGGAGACATACTTGCCGAGGGAACCTATAGGGCGGCTTTAAAGATAAGTGAGATGAAGGGCGTAGACGTCACAAAATACGCTGTGCACGTTAAGGGTGTTGAGGTTGGAGCACATGGGACTAGGAGTGGGCTAGATTTCAATCCAATCGCCTACGCATGTTCACCGCAATGCGGCGATCATACTTCAGGGGTTTACGACGCCTACAACGATGCGAGGATCGTTTTCTTCGATTCAGCGGTTGTATGCAGCATGTGCGGAAGCCCATTAATATGGGACTTCTATAAAGCGGTTACGGGATGGGATCTAACCGACGCCGACTGGTGCCGCGTGCTTGGAAGAAGAATAATGCATATACAGAGGGCGGTTCTCCTCCTAGGTGGGCCAGACATATTCTGGAGGCCAGAGATACATGATGATAATCCGCCGAGATTCTATGAGCCGCTTCCCTCAGGGCCATATAAAGGCAAGACCACTGATAGGAAAACATTTGAAGATATGAGGAAACAGTACTATGAGGCTATTGGCTGGGATGAGAGGGGCATACCGAAATCATCGGTTCTTAGGGAGCTCGGGCTTGAAGACGTCGATAAAGCCTTAGATAAAGTGAGGAAACAGTAGTCTAAAACCTTTAAACCCCCTTACTTTCATTTTTGTTTTGTCTGAGAAGGATTAAGCCAATCTAATCGGGAGCCAGAGATGAGGGTAAAAGTTAGGGCCTTTGGCGAATTAACGCCCATGTTAGGTGATGAGCTGACGGTTGAGTTAAATGAGGGAGCCAGCATAAGCGATTTGATCTCAAAGATCTCCAGCGAAATAAGCGGGTTTAAGGAGAAAATAAAGTATTTGTCTAGCCAGCAGGGGGTAACTGATTTCGGCCTCGTGATGCTTTTGAACGGGGTAAATATCAATTTGCTTGAAGGCACTAAAACAAGATTAAAGGATGGGGATGTTGTTGTCATTTTACCGCCAGTGGCTGGCGGGGGCTCTTTAACTTTTAGAAGACTATTTCTCCATCTCTGATAACTTTTACTGCCCTCAACCTTTGTTTGCAGATCTCCCATTCTCCGGCAGTATCTTCAAGCGGGAATCTACCCTCCTCCAGCTTTAGAATCGTGATGTCTCCGCACGCGCCAATCTTTAGGGTGCCGAGAACATCCTTCTTGCCAATAACCTCAGCGGGCTTAGCGGTAGCAGCGTTTATAACCTCCTCAAGCGATAAGCCCAAGTGAAGGAACTTTGACATAACTGTGGGCATATCGTAGGCTGGACCATTATAGCTTCCTGTATGTAGGTCTGTACTTATCGTGTCGGGTTTTATTCCCTGCTCGATTCCTTTTCTGGCAACCGACCACTTGAAGCTGGCTGCGCCGTGACCAACATCTAAAACCACGCCACGTTTTACAGCGTCGAAGAATTCCGATTGAACATTTCCATCGGCGTCAAGCAATCCATCATGTTGCTCCATTTTTAATCCATGGTAGAGGTGCGTTATCACGTCGCCCTTCTTCATGTATTTTAGGGTTTCAGGTTGAAGGTGGTTCTCAGCCATTAGGAGACATTGAGCCTTATCCGCCGCCTCTCTAGCCAACTCAACACCTTTAATTCCATGGTGAGCCCATTTTATGCCTATAATGACGTCGCGGTTTCGTTTAATCTCCTCCACAGTCCCATCAATATTTATAAACATCTCGTCGCGGCCCGTAATTAGGCTCGGCCACTTCTGGTTCGGTCTGGAGAACTCGATCATCCCTTGAGACTCAATGTTTATTAAAGCGTAAATTCTGGTTTCAGCGTTTTTTATAACATACTTCTTAAAGCCCACAAAGTTTAATTCACCCGTAGACCCAGCGTCTACGACCGTTGTGCTGCCCTTCGCTAAGCACGCTAGATCAGGGTTAACAGCGATGTGGGCAATCCCATAGCAGCAGTGTACATGTAGGTCTATCAGCCCAGAGGCAACTATTAATCCGGATGCGTCGATGACGTATCTTGCGCCAGTGGCGTTTATGCCCCTGCGTAGATCAGCGATCTTACCATTAAATATGGCTACATCCATAACCTCTTTAATTCCCTGCGATGGGTCTATGACCAAACCATTCTTTATAACTATATCGTACATTTCGGTCCACCTTGATAGTTTATTTCACTTTCCTGTTATCTTCTTTTTCAGAATTTCTTTTATTCTCTCGGCTATTATCTTCTCTTCACCATCTTGGAGGCATTGCGGATTGATGGTTATTTCATTCCCCTGTTGATGGACATATATTGGGGGGTTGCCTTCAAGGAGCATTTTGTTGATTTCAGCAGCAGTTATGCCCAAAGCGCTCTCATTAAATGTTAGTCTCGCTCTAGGCCAGCCTTGGGCTGAGTATTCATGTTTAGATGGATCTGGCATAATCCTCTCAACCTTAACATACTCGCTGGAAAGCTCCTTAATGAAATATTGAACTATTTCCTCCCACCTCCTCCTTCTAGCCTCAACTGCTTCCGGCGTATAATGCTTTAAGGCCACGACAAGCCCCACAATATCTTCTTTGCTGACTTTCATGGGTCTGCCCATGTAGTGGCGGGGGGAGCTATGCGCAACTATAGCCCTTATCAGGTCAGCCCTACCTATGACGAGACCCGTATCATTTGGCCCGCGAATATCTTTTCCACCACTGAAAACAACTAAGTCGGCGCCAGTTGCCACAATATCCCTCAAGTTCTCGAATGGAGGAAGCTCCGCAGCGGCATCCACAATAACTGGAATATTATGCTTTTTTCCAATCTTCACAACTTCCTTTAAGGCTTCTAGATCACATCCTTTCTTCGATGTGAAGAATATGAATGCTATGGCTACGGTTCTCTCGTTTATGGCTCTCTCTATATCTTCTGGAGTATAGCCCTGTTCGCTTCCAACCTTGACTATTTTTGCGCATGGAATAGCCAAATTTCTAACGTAAGGATTATCCTGAATAGCTGGCACAATAACCTCGTTTCTAGGGAAATCTATGTATGGTATTTTAGCCATCTTCTCAGGATCATCTCCAGTCATACATGCGGCGACAGCTAGAACTAATCCCGCTGCGGCGCCGGAGGTTACGCAGGCTGCTTCAGCGCCAGTTATCTCGGCTATTATCTCGCCAGCCCTCTTCTGAAGCTCATCCATGTTGACGAAGGCTTTCGCGGCTTCGCTCATCGCTTTAATGGCTTCGGGCAGTATCACTGAGCCGCCGAGAAATGTATATGTTCCCATAGCGTTGATTACGCGTTTTACCCCCAGTTCATCGTAAATGCTCATACACGCTGATCTCCAAGGAGGCTTATTTCAACACCCCTAATGTTTTAGGGCTTATAGGCTATGGCATCTATTTCCACTAAAACATTTTCTCCAGGTCTAGGAAGCTTAGCTACTTGAACGCAGGTTCTGGCAGGCGGGATCTTAAAGTATGAGCTGTAAATCTCGTTCATCTCGTTGTAATGATTTATGTCAGTTAGGTAAACGGTGCATTTTAAGACGTTATCTAGGCTGCTTCCAGCCTCTTCAAGTATGGCTTTCATGGTTTCCATAACTCTCCTGGTCTGCTCTTTTATCCCGCCCTCGACAACTTTACCGGTCTCGGGGTCGTGGGGACCTATCCCTGAGACGAATATTAAGTCATTATAAATTACGGCTCTTGAGAGGATCTTGCCTTGACCTATAACCTTTTTGCTTTTAGACATACGCTATCACTTCATTATTGTTTAGGGCATAATAGCGTTACTTAAAATGAAATATAAGATTTATCTTAACATCCATGAAAATAATAATATTGGCAGCACAGCGCTAATGGTGTTGAGAATTGGTTCTGCCAGCCAAGATATTTGAGATTAAAGAGGACGTTAACTTATTCTTCGTCGCTCAAAAGCTTAAGACTTACCGCGAGGAAGAGCCCTATACTACCATTAGCGGTGAAACCATAAACCTAGTCTCCGAAATAACAGATTTAAAAGTGGGCAGCGACTTCATTTCCGGCATTTTTAGCAGGGACTTTATCCGGAGCCGAGTCTATAGGCGTAAAATCGTGGAGACACCTGTTACAGAGGAATCTCCATTCTGGATTAAAAAATTTAATGATAGATTTTTCCTAGTGGTTTTAGCCCCCTCAACAGCCCGCGGGCTAAAAAAACTGCTAACAAACTACGTTGCAAACAAGATTAGTAGGATTTTGTTTATAAAACCTAACGTTATACTTGAAGTCGAGATCCCTCATGAGAGACTTAAGGCTCTACATGAATCAAATCCTCAGGCAACTAAACTAATATGGTTTGATAACGTCGACATACCCGGCGTCGAGAAGCTCTGTTTGGCTGGATCAGACCTCGCGGACACAAGCCTATACCAAGAGTATTTAAAGCATGGGAAAATATGGTATGTTGTCTTCGAAGTTCTGAAGAGAGGCATAGTCGTCGGCGTTACGAGAAATTGTGTGGTAACGCTCTTCAGTAAAAGTTCGATTGAGGACTTCGTAAATTACGTGATGGAGGAGATCCTTCCACTAATAAAGTGAAAAAATGCTGAATGCTAAACTCTTTAACCCTTAAATATTCTCCAAGTAATATTAAAACATATTTGAGGTGGTTTACTGTTGGTTAAGGTTAAGATAAGCGTTATAGGCGCTGGAAGCATAGCTTGGTCTGCAACTTTAATACGCGACCTTTCTCTAATGAAAGGTTTGTGGGGTAGCACCGTAACATTAATGGATATAGATAAAGAGCGCTTGGAAGTGATTTATGGGTTAGCTAGAAGATATGCCTCTGAGGTGGGGGCTGATTTAAAGATCGAGAAAACCATGAGCGCTCAAGAAGCCATTAAGGATGCGGATTTTGTGATAAATACGGCCTTGGCTGGCGGCCACAGCTATTACGAGAATATGAGGGCGATATCTGAGAAACATGGATACTATAGGGGAATTAACAGCGTTGAATGGAACATGGTTTCAGACTATCATACTATATGGGGTTACTACCAGTTCAAGCTTATGATGGATATCGCCAGAACCATCGAAGATCTTAGCCCGGATGCGTGGCTCCTTCTCCTAGCCAACCCGGTTTTCGAGGGCACAACCCTCCTCTCTAGAAAGACTAAAGTTAATGTTATAGGTCTCTGCCACGGCCACCTAGGGTATCAGGAGATTGCAAGAGAGCTGGAATTGAATTTAAAAGACGTAGATTTTGAGGCAGTAGGGTTCAACCACGTGATCTGGATGACGAAGTTCACGTATAAAGGCGAGAATGCCTACCCGCTTTTAGACGAATGGATCACTAAGAACGCGGAGAAATACTGGAGAAGATGGCGTAGAAAGCAAAGAAACCCCTTCGACATACAAATGTCTCCGGCGGCCGTAGATATGTATAGGCGTTATGGCCTATTCCCCGTTGGAGACTCTGTGAGGGGAGGGACATGGAAATACCATTGGAATTTGAGGACGAAAAAGAAATGGTTTGGCCCAACCGGGGGGCCGGACTCCGAGATCGGCTGGAAACTATATTTAGAGAGCCATGAAAAGCGGCTTAACCAGTTTATTGATGCATTGCATGATGTTAAATCTCCATTAACTGATATTTTGCCGCCAAAGATAAGCCAAGAATCTGTTGTGCCAATAATTAACTCCATAGCGAACAATGAGGAGGGATTATATCAGGTGAATGTACTTAATAAGGGCGCTATTAACGGGATTCCGGATGATGTAGCAGTTGAGGTTCCGGCCAAGGTGGATGGAAAAGGGGTGCATAGAATCCAAGTGAGCAGTTTACCGAAAAGCATCATGAACTACGTTATATATCCGAGAATGACGAGGATGGAGTGGGCGCTGGAAGCCTTCCTAGAGGGTGGAAGAGACCTGCTCTTCGACTGGCTAATCGTGGATCCTAGAACAAAGAGCGTAGGGCAGGTTGAGGAGACGATAAACGATCTGCTCTCCCTTCCGGAAAACGTGGAGATGGCTAAACACTTCAAGTAACTTGAGAGAGGCCCTTTTTCATATAAATTACAAATCTAATGTTTATAATAGAATAGAGGCGAGGTATCCTTGAGTTTAAAAGGAAAGAAAGTGGCTGTATTAGCTGGGCCGGAATACGAGGATTTAGAGCTTCATTATCCATATTTGAGGCTAATAGAGGAGGGCGCGGAAGTTAAAGTTTTAGCGGTGAAAAAAGAGGTGGTTAAAGGTAAGCATGGGCTTTCCATAGAGGTAGACCTATCTATGGATGAAGCCAACCCCAAGGATTTCGACTGCGTGATTATTCCGGGAGGGTGGGCGCCTGACAGACTAAGAAGAGACCCAAGAGTTCTAAACTTTGTTAAAAGTATTTACGAGCAAGGGAAGATTGTGGCGGCTATATGCCATGGTCCGCAAGTTCTCATATCTGCAGGTATTTTGAAGGGGAAAAGAGCTACTTGCGTATCCGCTATAAAAGACGATGTGATTAACGCTGGGGCCAAATATGAAGATTCTCCGGTTGTGAGGGACGGAAACATTATAACCTCAAGGGTTCCAAGCGACCTGCCACTCTTCTGTAGGGAGATTATAAAGGCTTTAAGCCAGTGACTCGATCTCGAATTGCTATAGTCGCTTTAAACCTTATAATCCATCCCCACATATTTTTGGGCTTTAGGTAGGCATTTGGCTTTTCCAGCAGCTGCGTTAAAATGATGTGCTCTCTGCCTCTAGCTGAGCAGAGTAGCGATAATTCTAAGCCGGAAAACTCATATAGTCTCGGTGATTCTCTAAACTAATACATTAAATTGAATATCGAGGTAGCCCTTAATGGTGACTGAGGTTTCTATTGCGAAGGGTGAGGATATAGTTGCTCGCACAAGGGAGGCAATAAACCTTTTAGACGGGGTTCGCAAAGCGGTGGGTAAGGGTGATAGGGTTTTTATAAAGCCAAATATTGTGGATGGGGCACCCTTTATAACAGGCGAAGTTGTTCAGCTTGAAACTATTAGGGTTTTGGTTGAAGAATGTTTTTGCGCCGGCGCATCGGAAGTTCTCATCGGTGAAACCCCCACTTACAGAAAGCAAACAGAAACTATTCTTCAGTATAAAAAGCTCGCGGATGAGCTGGGCGCAAAGTTCCTAGAGCTAAATGAGTACCCTTTTGTGGAAGTGAATGTTGAGAATCCAAGGTTCTTTAAGAGAGTTAGGCTCTCCAAGCCGTTTCTAGAGTCCGATGTCTTCATTAACGTGCCAACTTTAAAGACACATGCTTCCTGCGGGATAACGGTAGCCATAAAAAACATGTATGGTTTAATTCCGCCTGAAGATAGGGTTCTGTACCATGCTTTAAACAGGGTTGAGGAGGCTATCATCGATCTATATAAGGTTAAGAAGGCGGATCTAATAGTTGTCGATGGCACGTACACGACATTTCATTTGGGGCCTAGGCCCCTAGAGGACTTTAAGGAGACTTTTAGGCTTAACCTAACCCTTGCAGGCTTCGACCCAGTGGCAATAGACGCTGTTTCAGCAAAGATTCTTGGAATTAATCCATCTTCCCTAAGATATCTTAAGTGGGCTGAGGAAGACGGTTTAGGTACAAGAGACATGAATCAAATAAGGATTATTGGAGTCCCATTGGAGGAAGCCTACTTCGGTAAGGCTGCAGGCACAGCGGACTTCATCAACAGTAGGATGAATGAGCTTAAAGTCATGAATTTTAATGCCTGTACGGGTTGCCTTCAGACAGCCGTGCATGTCCTGTTCACGCTGAGAAGTTTCCGTCACATTGTAGGCGAGAAACGTAAAATTATTTGTGTAATAGGACCTGAAGCGAAGGCTAATTCCATAGTGAAGGGATCAGGGGATATAAAAGAAACGATTCTCTTGTGCGGTTACTGCGCGGCCCCCACATTTTACAATGAATTAAAGGGTATATTTATTCCAGGATGCCCGCCTCAACCAGAGGATGTTCAGCGTACCCTAAAAGAACTGTTAAGCCGAGAGACTTAAAGTGGGAGCAAAAGTTTTTCTTTCCTCCATTTCCTCCATTTTTAAGATTAGATTTTAATTTTTGAACGGTTTGAGAACTAATTGTAGCAAGAGGAGTGATTAATATGAGGATTATAGACGCGCATGTGCATCCTCCAGCCGATGGTGACCTAAAGAAGTTTGCTGAGAGCTGCGAGAAAGCCGGCATTATAAAAAGTTTTCTTTGCGGGCTTCCAAGCGGATTCGGGAATATGGGTAACGATATCGTTGAGAGGGCGTTAAAGGAATATCCGGATCTAATCGTTGGGTTTGGATACGTTGACTTAGGGAGAGATGCGGTTGAAATAGTGGATGATCTTTATGCAAAAGGGTTTTCTGGCCTTAAATTTATTGGTCCGCCTAAACCCTATGATGTTGATGAGTATTTCCCCTATTATGAGCGGGCGGAGCGATATGGGATGCTGATGCTTTTCCATACAGGTATCGTAGCTAGAACAGCTGCAGACAAGTTCAGGAGAGTCTCGTCCAGAAACATGCGTCCAGTATATCTGGAAACCATAGCGAGAAGCTTTCCAGAGCTCAGGATAATTGGAGCGCATTTGGGGCATCCATGGTGCGAGGAAGCATCGGTAGTATCCCTTCATAATCCAAATATATTCTTCGATATTTCGGGAGGACACACGTTTTACATAGCATTAACCCTCAGAAGCCGCTTATTCTTTGACGTTAAACCCTCTAAGCTGCTTTTTGGTTCAGACGCCCAGCCTAAAGATTTCTTGAGATACGTGCACTTCTGGCTTACTGTGCTTCCACAGTTAGGTCTCTCTAGCGAGCAGATTGAAGAAATATTTTACAGAAATGCTGAAAATCTCATCAAGAAGAGCTGCCGCTGAGAAGAGAATTGTTAAATCTTAAGCCCGCTGAAAATATGTTTCGGTGAAAATATATGGGTGAAATCTTTGCATACGTTGGAACCTATACTTCCAAAGATGGTGGGGAAATCTATATTTACCGCATGAACCCAGATTCCGGCGCGCTCGAACTCGTAGAGAAGGTGAAGACTCTACCTAACCCCTCGTTTCTAGCAGTAGACTCTAAACACCAAAATTTATACGCTGTCAATGAAATCATGGATTTCCTAGGGGAAAGAGCTGGCGCGGTCAGCGCATTTTCTATTGACGGAAAAAACGGTAAAATATTCTTCTTGAATAGTAAATCCTCTAGGGGAGCTGGCCCCTGTCATATATCTCTCGATGTATCCGACAGATACATTTTTGTGGCGAACTATGCGGGCGGAAGCGTATGTATGCTGCCGAGAAATCAGGATGGGAGCCTCGGAGACGCTGCCAGCTTTGTTCAGCATAAAGGTTCAAGCATTAACCCCGAAAGGCAAGAGGGGCCTCATCCACACTCCGTTGTAATAGATCCGGCTAACAGGCATGCCTATGTGCCTGATCTCGGACTCGATAAAATAATAATATATGAGTTAGACCTGGAGAAAGGTAAATTAAAGCAGGGCGACCAGCCATGGGTTAGCACTAAACCCGGCTCAGGTCCAAGGCATTTTACTTTTCATCCGAACGGGAGGTTCGCGTATCTTGTTAATGAGCTTGATTCAACGGTGGTCGCATACGCCTATAATGAGCGTGATGGTTCACTGAGGGAGATTCAGGTGGAATCGACTTTGCCAAGCGATTTTAAGGGTGAGAACTATGCGGCGGATATACATGCGTCTCCCTCAGGCAAGTTCCTTTATGCTTCAAATCGCGGACACGATAGTTTAGCTGTTTTCCGAGTCGACGGAGAAAACGGTTTTATAGAGACTGTTGGTCACGTGCACACCCAAGGCAGATGGCCACGCAATTTTGCAATAGATCCCTACGGCACGTTTATTCTGGTGGCTAACCAGTACAGTGATAGTATAGTGTCTTTCCGAGTCGATGATAAAACGGGAATGCCTAAACCAACAGGGCATGTTGCGCATGTGCCTGCCCCAGCCTGCGTCAAAATAGTTCCCCTCAAATAAAATTAAGTTTTTAAGCGGAAAAGTAGATATTGCTTGTCTGGTGGGTTGGTTTGGAGATCACTAAGATTGAAATGTTTCATGTGAAGCCAAGATGGCTTTTCCTAAAAATGTATACTGATGAAGGCATCATCGGTTATGGGGAGCCGACGCTTGAGGGGCGAACCAGAACGGTTGAAATGGCAGTAAGAGAATTGGAAAGATATCTTATTGGCAAGGATCCGCTGAGAATCGAGCATCATTGGCAGGCAATGTATAGGGGGACATTCTATCGCGGCGGCCCTGTGCTTACAAGCGCTATAAGCGGTATTGAGCAGGCGATGTGGGATATTTTAGGTAAGAAGCTTGGCGTGCCGGTCTACCAGCTTTTGGGTGGAAGATGCCGGGACAAGATAAGGGTTTACGCGCATTTTGGCGGACGAACACCCGAAGAGTATGCTAAAAACGCTTTGGCCAAAGTGGAGCAGGGTTTCACGGCCTTGAAGACGACCCTCTTCGAAGCGGTCAGACCGGTGGACTCTTTCTCACTGGTGAAGAAGGCTGTTGAAAGGTTTAAAGCTGTTAGGGACGCTGTTGGCGACGATGTGGATATAGCCATTGACTGTCATGGTAGATTAAGCCCAGCTATGGCGATCCGCATAGCAAAGGCTCTAGAACCGTATTACCCGATGTTTCTTGAGGAGCCATGCCTACCGGAGAACGTGGACACGATGGCGACTATAGCGCGATCAACCTCCATCCCAATAGCTACTGGGGAGCGATTATTCACCAAATGGGGTTTCAGAGAAGTCGTTGAAAAACAGGCTGCCTCAATACTTCAGCCAGACCTATCGCATGCTGGCGGCATAATGGAGTGTAAGAAAATAGCGGCCATGGCTGAAACCTATTATGCTACTATAGCGCCTCATTGCCCCCTAGGCCCAATAGCTTTGGCGGCATGCATTCAGCTGGATGCTTGTACACCAAACTTTCTTATACAAGAGCAGGTTACGCTCGGTGAAGGATACCTTGTGGAGCCATTTAAAATGAAGAATGGGTACGTGGAGATACCGAAGGAGCCCGGATTAGGGATAGAGTTGGATGAGAGCCTTATCAAAGATAAGATTTATGATGGTACGTGGGAGACCCCTCGGCTCTACTATGAGGACGGGTCGGTGGCAGAATGGTGAAATCAGCCTTTTCTTAAGGCTCTCTCCTATTTTTTATGATGGGGATATCGCAAAACAATAGGGAATATAAAAAGCAGGGGAAGATATTAGATCTCTCTGATCTCTATTATCCGCCTTCTCTCTAGCCTTTTAAGCGCATCAAAGAGCTCGTTTTTTGACTTCCCATTCACAGTGAAATATTGGGTTATCTCTTTTACTGATGAGCGTGGAGTACCATATTTGATCAAGTGGCTTTGTAGGTACTCAACGATGAGGCGCTCAACCCTACCGCACTTCCAAGTTGTGTTGCGTAAGAGGACGACGACAGCCTTAAGCATCCTTTGCGTTTCCTTCTTAGACTTTCTAGCCATCTCTCATCTTGAGTAGATATCTTTCTTAGGCAAATATTTAATTTTTATCCCCAAACCCAAACCCACATCCCCACCCCCGTATCCCACCACCCTCAGTCACAGTCAGTCACACAGTCAGTCAGCCACAAACAAAAAAAGAAAAAGAAAAGGGCTGGTAATGATTATGGTAAGACTATAGTTTTGGGGTATTGATTGCCGACTGTTGTCTGAACCATTATTTCGATAGTTTGCCCCGACGTGTAAGTGCCTGCTGGAAGAGTTATGATTAGTGATGTGATCTGCCCGACCTTCACAGGTATGCCTAAATATGTACTTGAAAGAGAAGTGCCATTCACTCTGGCGCTTCCATCCAACCTTCCATTAAGTAATATCATCTGTATCATTGCATCAGACGACCCCGTATTCTTTATTTTTAATACGACACTAAATTCAGAAATCGCTTTTTCTGCGTATGCTACAAGAAATTCCAGTTTTTCGATTTTTGCATACTCCTTGCTTAGTAGCTGCTGAAGCAGCGAAACAATGTTCAGTAGAATGGATTCCAGCTTATTGAGCTCATTTCGAATTTCCGGTAAAGCACTAATGTTTGAACTAAGAGTCTCTAAATTAGCTACTTGCTCTTGTAGCCCACTAATAAGTTCATTTTGTGCTCCTATAAGCGTGCTGATATTTGAGTAAATAGTTCCTAAATCAGATAACTGCTCCTGCAGTTCTTTTATCTCCATTCTTAGGTTGGCAATCTGCTGCTGAAAGACTAAGTAACTAGAAATGAAACCACCTCCGAAACCAGCTAATAAGGCAATTAGGACTAAAACAACCCATTTCACATTCATAATAATCCCCCATCTACTTCTCAAGAAAACTAGCTAAGGCGTTCTTTTTCTAGGGCTTCTTGGATGAGTTGGAGGATTAGTTGGTTTTTGCTCATGCGTTTTTTGATTGCTAGTATGCTGAGTTTCTCCCATATTGGCTCTGGAATTAGGACGCTGAATTTTATTTTCTTTTCCATGCTCATGTTTTCACCTTTAGGATTATTATTTTGTGGAATTGCTTATAAACTTTTTTCCGCTAATCCACAATAGCGAAAGGCTTATAGGCAACTTATCCCCTAAAGGGTAATTGTGGAATTGTGGAAATGGGGGATAAGTCTTGAAGGCTAAGGTTTTGAACATAGCGATTGAGGGAAACGGCTTTTACCTAGGCATGGAAAAAGGCTGTTTCATCATTAAAGATAAGCATGGTAGGGTTGAGCGCATCCCACTCTTTGAAAACGAGATAGGCGAAATAACCATTTCAAGCGGAAACTTCATAAGCACTTCAGTCTTAGCGTGCTGTGGATTCTGGAATATTCCAATCATCATTAAGACACGAAACGGTAAGCCCGTAGCCATTCTTAGAAGCCTAGATGACGATAGCCATGTTAAAACTAGGATAGCACAGTATCAAGCCCATGAGAAGGGTAAAGGCGTAGAAATAGCCAAAACAATAGTTCTAAGCAAAATAGAGGGGCAAAACATGGTTCTGAGAAAGCATGGCTTAAAGGAGATAAGCCTAGAGGAAGTTAAGGAGCGGATAAAGGCTATAGAGGCTAAAAGCCTGAGAGAAGCCAGATATAGGCTTAATCAGATTGAGGGGAAAGCCTCAAAACACTATTTCAAGCAAATATTCAGCCTATTGCCTTTCAGGGTTGAGGAGCGTAAGGGTTGGAAAGCCTACGACGGCGTGAACAATACCTTTAACCTAGCCTATACCCTTCTAAAGTTTAGGGTTTACTCAGCCATCCTAAACGCTCATCTAGAGCCTTACCTAGGCTTTTTGCATAGTGAACAGTTGGGTAAGCCTAGCTTGGTTTGTGATTTAATGGAGCTATACCGCTACCTAGTAGACGACTACATTATAGAGTTCAGCCAAACACTAAAGCAAAAAGACTTCACAGTTAAAACAGAGCGATATAGCACAAATAGGATAGGCAAAAGAGAGGTTTTAAGCAGGGAGAAAACAAGGGAATTCGTTAAGGGCTTAAATAGGCTATTTCAGACAAAAGTGAACATTCCAAGAATAAAGCATGGAAACAAGCAGACAATTGAAACCCTAATGAATGAGGAAGCCTACCTTCTAGCCAAACACCTAAGAAACGAAACAAGCAGTTGGAAGCCTAGAATAGTAGTTCTTTAATTAGATTCTCTAAATCTTTTTCTGCATATTCTTGTTCATGTAAAATTTTTCCAATTATTAGCATCGCTAAAATTTCATTTTCAATAACATCAAGGTTGAAAAAGCCTTTCTCCATCATCTTTTTAACATAATCAGATAATAAAACCCAGTTTTCATACTTTTTCAAATCCTCAAGTTTTGCCCTTATAAATTTAAGATATTTTTCGATTCTTCTACGGCTTCTTAAAAACGCCAAGTCTTTTTCATCTATCCCTAAGAGGTTTTCAACCAGTTGAACCCAAATTTCATTAAAAGGCTTAGGGTTTTCTTGAATTATTAGAACGGCGATCATGCCTTTAAACTGTAAAAGCCATTTTCCTTCAACCCTCTTCACATATCCCTTCTTTTCCAGAATCCTCAACCTTTTATTGAAAATGGCATGAAGGCTATGTAGGTTTTGGTTTTCTCTTGCCTTTTTAGCTAATTCCCAAGCTGATAATGGACCCTCATCATACAATGTTTCGAGAAGAAACCTATTGTATTTGGCTTGTTTTCCTTGAAATATGCCTATCTTGATTTTCGTTGTAGCCTTTTTCTCTTTTCCCTCACGCTTGTCTTTCATTCCCTCATGTTTGGCTTTCATATAGCTTTTCCCTTATATTTAATTGCTATAATATGGCAATATAGCCATCCAAAAACTATATCCAAATTCACTCCATATAAATCTTTTGTAGAAAAGGAGGTGATTGAAAAATGCCATATACATGCGTATGTTTAAAATGCGGTAAAGAATTCATAAGCGATAGACCACGAAAATTCTGTAGCCTAGAATGCTTCTTTGAATACAAGCGGAAACTAGCATTAGAAAACAAAATGCAGTTTCTCAAGAAAGTTATGGAGGTTGAGAAGAGTGGCTAAGAACTGTAGGGTTTGCGGTAAACCTATTCCAGAAGGCCTAGACTTCTGTAGTGAAGAGTGCATGAAAACCTATAAATCAGATAACCCTAAAGTTCCTTTAGACAAAAGTTTAGAGAACGACCTTTTAGATCCTACTTACATGAGGGGGCTTTCTTGGAGAAAAGCGAAGCTTGAAGCAATCCATAAGGCTAGGCTTCAAGGCATACCTGACGAACAGATTTTACTTATTCTCATGCGTGGAGGTTTAACACGCTTAACGGCTAAGAAGATGATGGATGACAGTAAACAAGCTTACGGAGGCTAGGAAGTTGGCGGGGAAAAGGCTTAGTGAGGCTGAAGTTAAGAGGCGTGAAAGACTTATTAGGGATTATGTTCATCGAGGCTATTCAGCTAACTTGATTCAGAGAGAATTGCAGAGAGAGGGGCTTGGGATGAGGAGAAAAGATCTTTTAAAGAGGGTTAGGGAGAGTGAGAAAGCGCCTATGGTGGTTACTGTTAGGCGGGCTAGGGTTAGGTGGGTTGAGGCGGGTAAGCGTATAGCTCTTTATGGAACGGTTGGAGGGGAGAGTAGGCGTTTAGAGATGTATGGAACGGGTAGGCAGTTGTATAGGGCTATGCAGGATGCTGTTATCCATCCTCCTAAGAAGCGTTTTGTTGAGTGCCATGCTAAGGAAGCCCGTAGGTATCTTGATTATTGGATGGAGTGGGATTATCGGCCAGAGGTGATTAGCTAGCCTATGCCCCCTATAGTGGGCTTAACGCTTAGGAATATTGTTATGGTTGATTTGGATGGCATGCCGTTGGAGAAGGTTAAGGAGTTAGCTGATTTAGTGCTTAAGCGGTTTAAGTTGGGCGGTTATGTTATTCTTGAGAGCAGTCAAGGAAACTATCATGTTGTTTTTAATAGGCCTTTCAGATATTGGAGTAAGGTTTACAAGATTATGGCTTGGATAGCTATAATGAGCGGTAACCCTAATGTGTATAAGTGGGTTTGCATGCAGTTGATTAAAGAGGCTGAAACACTTAGGCTTAGCCCAAAGCCCACTAAAGAAGGTTTTAGGCATATTCCTATGGTTGTTTGTAGGGTTGGAAGGCAGGATTTAGGCATACGGGTTTACTTTAACGCTAGGGAGAAGATTCTGAGTTTGATTGATAAGCTAGGGGTTTACGGGAATGGAAGCGAGTAGGCTGATCGTTCTTTTAGCTTGGCTCTTTACAATATTCTTCATATTTCCGTTGACAATAAACTATATGGCTGGTCAATACCCTATTAACCCTGAAGTACGTTTCTTCACAGTTATGCTAATCTCATTCTTTGTCGTCGCCTTAGCAGTTTACCTATGGTTTAAGCATAGGGCTTAGTTTAGCCTTTTTTCTTTTTTTGTTTTTGTTTGTGGCTGACTGACTGTGTGACTGACTGTGACTGACTGTGACTGAGGGTAGTGGGATACGGGGGTGGGGATGTGGGTTTGGGTTTGGGGATTTAATTTTTATTCTTTTATGATGAAAGCTGAGGTTAAAAAATCCACGATTTACCAAACTTTAAGATAAATAAACATTTATGTGGAGCCTCCCTCTACCTCTTATTTAACGCTAAACACCTATGCCATGGTGGCCTATATGAGAATCGTTATGCTTGGCCCGCCTGGATCTGGGAAGGGGACGTATGCCTCTAGGCTCACCGCGATACTTGGTGTCCCGCATATCTCTACTGGCGATATGGTTCGTGAGGAGATAAAGGCTCAGACGGAGATTGGAAAGCGGATTAAGGAGTATAGCGATAGGGGTGAACTGGTGCCGGACGAAATAATTATTGCTATGCTGGTTAATAGGCTTAGGAAACCCGATGCCCAGAGGGGCTTTATACTTGACGGTTTTCCAAGGACTTTAAGGCAGGCTGAAGAACTTGAAAAAATTTCCAAGATAGATCTAGTTGTAAACCTGAATGTGCCGGACGAAATAATTGTCCAGCGCTTATCTAACAGGCTTGTGTGCAGGCAGTGTGGAGCCATATATAATAGGCTTACATTAAAACCGAGGGTGGACGAGGTCTGCGATGCGTGTGGCGGCGAGCTATACCAAAGAGACGATGATAAACCCGATGTTATTAGGGAGCGCCTAAATGTTTATAGGAGAAGCACGGAGCCGCTAATACATTACTACAGGGAAAAAGGGGTCCTAAGAGACATACATTGTAATGATTTAATGACGCCCCCAGAAGTCATAGTTAAAGAAATACTAAATGTTATCGATGAGCTGAAAAAAGGAAAGATGAAAGCGAGCGATCGACAAGTCTAGCCGCTAGTTCTTCTACCTCCTGAAATTCCATTCTCTAGTCGAGTATTTCTCTCTTTTCAAAGTTACCGCCAACTCTTCTTCGAAAACATCTACTTTTCCGGGCACCAGCTCTATTCCAAAAGACTCCTCGAAACCCTTTATTAAAGCATGTTTAAGTTCCTCAAAGCTAACCTCTCTCCCTAAATATCTTTTTATTGAGGTTACCCTTTCCTCCGCGGATTTTATCATTTTGTCACGGATCTTTTCGCTGGGAACCTTAAGCACCGTGAACATTATTGTCGGGTTTACATCGCGGAGTATTGTGCCATGCTGGTGTACAACGCCCATTCCCCTTGTTTGGGCATTTCCAGAAATCTTCTTCCCCCCAACAACTATATCGTTTATTGGTTTAAACTCTGCGGGAACACCTAGAAGCCTAAGCCCCCTAACCAACCCTGAACAAAGGTTCTCGTATGTTTTTTGAAAGTCTCTGGAGACCAGCGGATGATCTTCATTGATTATTATGCTGTAAGTTAGTTCTCCATTAAGGTCATGGTACACGGCTCCGCCCCCGGTCCTTCTTCTAACGTAGTCGATGCCTAATCTCCTACAAGCCTCTATGTCCACCTCTTCCTCCATGCTTTGGAAGTATCCTATGGAGACGGCTGAAGGCTCCCATCTAAAGAAGCGTATGGTGTTCGGAACAATGTTTCTAGATCTGGCTACCGCTATAGCTTCATCTAAAGCCATATTATAAAACGCATCGTTAACGCCAGTGTCTAGTAGACGCCACTTCTCAGCCATCTCTACCACCCGCCTTAATTATACATTTCGCAAAGTCTTCGGGGGTTGCGCCCAGCAGCATCACATCTCTATCTCTAATGAAGCGTTTAACGGTCTCCGCTATTATGTTTTCGTCGAGGGGGCAGCCTAGAAGGGTTTTTTCAAGATCATCGATAAGATCCTCCGGATGCATAAAGAAGTCGCCGGTTATTTTTATTGAATCTATTTTATCTCCCTTTTTAGTCATCTGAACCTTAATCAGCTTGCCTCCCTCAGCCTTATACTCAGCCTTAAGCATTACTATCCACCCCCAAACAGTTTTAGACATTGCGGGTTGAATTATTTATACGTTATTTTTAAGGGAAAATTTTTTAGTAAGTACCTCTTAAGAAATAGGGGATTAGCCAAGTATAGGTCTAAATGGTTGCGAGGGAATAATGATGCCAGATATATCAGAGAGAACGAGAAATCTCGGAACCGAAACGGCTTTCGATGTCTTAAGGGAAGTAAACGAGATGGTTAGAAGGGGCAAAAGCATAATGAACTTCTGCATAGGCCAACCAGATTTTGACACACCAAACTACATTAAGGAGGGCGCAATAGAAGCCATAAGAAGTGGAAAAACTGGATATACACCTTCGGCTGGGATACCGGAGCTCAGGGAGGCTATCGCTGAATATTTCTCTGAGACTAGGGGGATTGACATTAAGCCGGAATGGGTTGTGGTCGCATGCGGCGCTAAACCATTCATAGGGTATACTATACTTTCGGTTACTGATCATGGTAAAGGCCACGAGGTTATCTACCCTAACCCCGGCTTCCCAATATATGAATCTTTGATAAGAGCGTACGGCGCAGTGCCGGTTCCACTACCAATACTTGAAAAAAATGGCTTCAAAGTAGACGTGGAATACTTGGAGAAAATAGTTAATGAGAGGACTAGGCTGCTTATATTGAATTCACCCCACAACCCTACGGGCGGGGTTTTAGATAGGGAAACTCTTGAGCAAATGGCCGATATAGTGAAACGCTACGATAATCTATGGGTTTTCTCAGATGAAGTTTACTCTCAAATGGTTTATGACGGCGAATTCGTTAGTATAGCCTCAATAGATGGAATGCTGGAGAGAACGGTGATCGTAGACGGGGTCTCAAAGACATATGCGATGACCGGCTGGAGAATAGGTTTTGCAGCGAACCCGAAGCTCGCCCAACACTTAGCCCGCTGGGTGACAAACACCGAGTCATGTGCACCACACCCAAATCAGTACGCGGCGTTAACTGCGCTAAAGGGCCCGCAAGACGATTCGAGAAGAATGATTGAGAGCTTTAGGAGAAGAAGGGAAATAATAGTTGATGGCTTAAACTCAATTAAAGGCATCCGCTGCTTAAAGCCTAAGGGAGCCTTCTACGCTTGGCCAAATGTTACAGAAGCCTGCAAGATTGTCGGCGCAAAGGATTCTGAAGATTTCAGGGCGCGCCTGCTTTACGGGGCCGGTGTAGCTGTCTTATCTGATATTCACTTTGGGCATAAAAACGAGGGTGATGGAGAGCACCTGAGAATCTCCTATGCTGCCTCAGAGGAAAACATAAAAGAAGGCCTAAAGAGGATAAAAGTTTTCATAGAGGAAAACAGTCTCCATTAAGAATTTTTGTAATAGAGTCTCCCTTTAATTTTTTTCTTCAACTTTTAATCCCCTTTTTAAGAAGTTGAAAACCTACTCCAAGAAGCCAACCCAATAAAACGATTATCGTCGCTGGGAAAACACTGTAGCCTATGAGGGAGTTAAGAACCAGTATTTCGAAGATGAATAAGGATACACTTATTGCCGCAGCGACGACGAGACCTGTTCTGAGACCATACTTGGCAGCTGTCTGCGCTGATAAGAGTCCGGATAGAAAAACATCTCCTAAACCCAGCTTTGCAAGATGCGAGGATATAGTTACCGGTAATCGGAGGGCTTCCATTTTATAGGCTGCTTCAACCATGTGTCCCGTCCAAAAAACCTGTATGAAATCCATTATTGTTAAAAGTGCTGCGAAGATTACAGTGATCTTCCATGAGAAGAGGAAATTCATGTATATGATAACCATGATTGCGAAGAATGCCGCTAAAAGGTTCATGGAGATAAACGCTGCTAGAGAGTTTTCTGGCATCAGATAGATCGTTGAGAGGTAGGCGGCTAAGAAAGCTATTGGCGGAAATATCGCTAAAAACCATTTATTTAAAATAAGGTATGAGAACACTAGCAGCATATAGAAGTAAGCGAATAGAAAGAGCGTCTGGATCAAGTAGCTCGGCATTAGGGCGATTAATGTAACAAATATGCCCATGGATGCGGCTATAAGGATCACTTCATGGGCTTTAAGCTTCTTATCCTCTAAAATTCCCCTTACCCTTCTCTCAAATCTCCTATAAACTAGCAGCGACGCCGCAATTATTGAGAAGAGGATTAAGGGCAGTAGAAGATCTACGCTCATGGTTGCCCCCTCATCTGCCTCTTAATCTTCATATGGCTTATAGGATCATTCATAACTTTCGGTATCCAGTCAATGAGGTCGCTAGAAACCATGTGATAGCCCTTTTCAGCCACCACAAAGTCTCCGGCGGCGCCGTTAATGAAGGCTCCGGCCACAGCAGCCTCAAACGGATCTATACCTTGAGATAGAAAAGCAGCAACTATGCCGGAAAGCACATCGCCTGTGCCGCCAACGGTCATGCCCGGGTTCCCGGTAAAATTAAATTTAATTCTGAAGCCGTCCGAAATTATGTCTACGTGGGATTTTAAGAGTATAACTGCGTTAAGATCCTCGGCCGTCTTCTTCACATGCTCAGCTCTTCCCTCAAGATCCTCCGGCGGCCTCTCGCCAGCTAAAAGAGTATACTCGCCTAAATGGGGGGTCAGGACCGCTGGCGTCTTAAGCCTATGCTTAAAGTTAGCGAATGCTTTTAATCCATCAGCGTCAAGCAATATTGGGATCCCCCGCTTTTCAGCCGCCTCCACTATCTCGTTAACGGCTTCTTCAATCTCCTTATGTAAGCCTAAGCCTGGACCTATAGCGATGGCCGTCACCCTCTCCACGTAGCTCCTTATTATCGGCATGTTTCTTACACTTAAATGGTCTCCTTCAAGCTTAAGAGTTATAAGATCCGGCGATATCGAGGATATAGCGTAAGCTGTTTCACGGGGCGCCGCGATGTAAACTAGGTCTACGCCAGCCCTTAAAGCCGCCAAAGCCGTCAAAGTGGGCGCGCCGCTGAATGTCTCGCTTCCCCCAACTACAAGCAACCTGCCGAAATCGCCTTTATGGGCTTCCGGCGGCCTAGGCTTTAATATGGTTAAAACATCGCCCGGTCCAGCAAAACTTTCAATTTCTTCCGGGATCCCTATCTGCTTGACGATTAACTCGCCGACATATTCCTTGGCTTTTAAAAGGCCCGGCTTCGGCTTGTGAAATGTAACTGTCAAGTGCGCTTTTACGGCTTCGCCTAAAACCGCGCCTGTATCCGAGTCTATTCCGCTCGGGACGTCAACCGCGACTCGGAAGGCATCTAATTCATTAATCTTCTCTATCATTTGTGAGATGGGTGGTCTAGGGGGGCTTTTTAAACCTATTCCTAGAAGCGCGTCCACAACGACATCGGCTTCAACATCAGGTATAAGCGATGAATCGTAAACCTCGCGTAGAGTTAACGACTTGCGTAACGATCTTAAGGCCTCCCAGTTCCTTCTAGATTCCTCGTTGGTTATGTCGGATTGCCTTCCGGCGAGTAAGACGTTAACTTTAAAGCCCATGCATATTAGATGCCTTGCCGCGACAAAGCCGTCTCCGCCATTTCCACCTAAACCGCAGAAAACGGAGATTTTCGTGTTTGATGGTTTAAAACGCGACGCAATCTCGGCGGCGACGCTTCTCCCAGCGTTCTCCATTAGTTGTAGCCTTGAGATCCCGAAATACTCGGCGTTTAAGTCTAAGGCGCGCATCTCCCTCGTTGTTATGATCTTCTCAGACATGGCGTCCACCAGACAGAGTTTTCAACAAAAATTAAGAAGGTTTTTAAGCATTTAAACAATATTAATTGTTTGAGGGATCCTTATGCCAATAGCGTTCGTCTTAATAAATGCGGAGATAGGGTCTGAGGGAGAAGTTTTAAATGAGCTTAAGAGGGTTGAAGGAGTTGAAGAGGCTTACAGCGTCTATGGAGTTTATGACATAGTGGCTAAAGTTAGAGCCGAATCTATGGAGAAGCTTAAAGACATAGTTACATGGAAGATACGCAGAATAAATAAGGTTAGATCCACATTAACGATGATAGTTATTGAGGAGATGAAAAAAGAGTAGCAGCAAACTATCAGCAAGAGACGAAATTGAATGGGCGCTCATGAAGTTATAAGCGAGACAATAATTTACAAGATAATATTTTTGCCGTCAGCTTAACTCTGATCTATCATCACCTCAATCAAATGCCTTCTCTTCATCCGGCAATACTATTTTTTATTTAAAAAGATATTAACTTTGCTTTTCACCATCCTTCATAAGATGAATCGCCAAATATATGTGGCATATTCGGCATATTTAGGGAAGTGTTAGGCAAATGAAGCTGCATATAGGGTTCGACGACACCGATTCACCTAGAGGTGGATGTACAACCTACGTTGCAGCGCTAATGATCGAAAGGTTTTGCAGGATGGGGGTTCAATTCGCAGATTACCCGAACCTCATTAGATTAAACCCAAATGTTCCTTGGAAAACCCGCGGCAATGGGGCGCTCTGCCTGAGAATCATATGCGAAGACAGCCTATATGAGGATGTGAAAGAGGAGGCGATCGAAGTCATCGAGGAAAACTCGGATCTCAGCTATAGAGGAACCGACCCGGGAATTGTTTTTCTTGTGGGCGAGGTGCCTGAGGAAATCGAGAGGTTTGCCAAGGAAACCATCCAAGGGATTGTAAGCATTAAGTATGCCTTAAAGGTGATAAGGAGGTTTAAGGCTGAAGCTGTCGGCTACAATAGTAGGCGAGGGATTATTGGAGGGCTAGCCGCCATCGGCGAAACCTTGAGCTGGGACCATACATTTGAACTAATAGCCTATAGGAGGAGGGAGAATTGGGGAACCCCCAGAAAAATCGACGAATCGTCGGTGATAGAGATGGATAAAAAAATGGTTAATTTAACGTTTAACAACATTGACCCCGAGACCGGCAGGATTCTGATAACTCCTAGGGGGCCGGATCCAGTACTCTATGGTATTAGAGGCGAGACGCCGGAGGCGGTTAAATCTGCGCATGAGATGATCCACTCCTATGAGCCAATAGACCGCTGGGTTATTTTTAGGACAAATCATGGAACTGATGCGCATTTAAGAGCGGTTCGCTCTATAAGGGATGTGAGGCCATATCATCCGGTAATAGTTCAAGGTTGGATTAAGGGTTCTCCTAAAATTATCCCCGGGGGACATGTAATATTCCGTATATGGGATGAGACGGGAGCAGTGGATTGCGCAGCCTACGAGGAGAGCGGCAACCTACGAAAAATAGCCTGTATGTTAACTGAGGGCGATCAAGTGAAGGTTTATGGCGGGGTTCGCCCAAGATCTAGGAAGAACCCCATGACTATAAACGTTGAGAAGCTCGAGGTTCTCAGTTTAGCCGACAGAATTATTCTTCAGAATCCGCTATGCCCGGTTTGCAGTAAGAGGATGAAATCTATGGGTAGAGGCAAGGGGTTCGAGTGCTACAAGTGCGGCTTTCACGGCCCGAAGCTCACGAAAGTGGCAGTTAAGGTTGAGAGGGACGTTAAGCCGGGACTATACATTGCGCCGCCTAGATCAGAAAGACACTTAACAAAACCGTTATCGAGATATAACTTGGAGAAAAAGTGGGTTCAAGAGAAAGCCTGTAGGGTTATTCTACCTCAAGAGTTCTGGAGTAGAAGCGCCTAGTTAGAAGGATTTTGGAAACCTTTAATTGCGACAACCCAAATATTATTTGTAAGACGTATTTAATGTTACCCGCTATATAATATGTGGTGGTAGTGAAGTATGAGTGAAGAGATTAAGCTACCGCCAGCGGTTCAGGAGAGGCTCCTTAGGTTGCAGCAACTACAGGAGACGCTCCAGACGGTTTTAGCGCAGAAACAGCAGCTCGATTTAGAGATTCTTGAAATTGACAGGGCTTTAAGCGAGATTGAAAAAACCCCAGATGATGCGGTGATTTATAAGTCGATAGGCTCCTTACTCATAAGGACGAGTAAGGCTAAAGTTACCAGCGAGCTTGCCGAGAGAAAAGAAATCGCTACAATGAGGGTTTCAGTCCTCACGAAGCAGGAGGAAAGGCTCAGAAGCCAAATAAAAGAGCTGCAGGAGAAGCTCCAAAAAGATTTGCAGCCAATATCACCAGCATAAAGATGGACAGAGGCTACGCTTAGGTGCCGTATGCTTTGAGTAAACGTCCAGTAAGCTCATTGTCGTATGAGGATCTAGAGAAAATATGCGAAATAGCTGAGAGGGCTGCGAGAAAATATATCACGTCTAAGGTTCCTAAAGAGTACATATCGGATGCCTCCATATCGGTTGACTTGGAAAGCTTGGATTCTCTGAATATCGATATAGAAGTTGAGTTAACGCTTTCGCCGCTTTGCAAGAATATAAATGCTGATGAAATTGCTAAAGAATCTATAAAGGCCGCTTTTGAAGCCGTTGAAAAATATCTGGAAGAGATTCAATCCTAGTCTCATTGGGTATCAAGAGTTTAAGGTTGAAAAAATGGGTTGCTCCTTTCAGAAAATAATTGACATTGTGGAGAAGAGGGGGGTTAAGTCAGCGTTAATTTTATGCCATCAGAACGCGGACCCTGATGCCATATGCTCATCCTATGCCCTTATCAAACTGTTGAAATATTTTAAGCCTGAAATTGAGGTTGAGGTTGCGTCGCCTGAAAGCGTTAGCAAAGTATCCAAGAGTATTTTGGAGCGTTTCTCAATGAGGGTGGAGAATGAGAAACCGAATTTCAGTAAGGCCGACATAATATTCATGTTGGACACAAGCACTGTGCAGCAGCTGGGCGAGTGGAGGAAAAACGTATGCGAGTCCGCTTCCCCAAAAATCGTTATTGACCACCATACCCCTCACCCAGAGACTGTGAAAATTACGTCTCTATGCGTATGCCGAGAGGATCTCTCATCTACCTGTGAAATAATCCATGATTTTTTTAAGGAGGCCAATGTTAAGCCTTCAAGGGACGTTGCTGAAGCCCTATTTTTAGGGATCGCCTTCGATACAAGGCATTTTACCTTGGCTTCCTCCTCAACATTTAAGGTGATATCTGAGCTCATAGATCTCGGCGTCGACGCCCAAGAAATATTGCAGCTCCTATTAGTGCCGATGGATGTTTCTGAGCGTATAGCTCGGCTTAAAGCCTGTAGAAGAATGAGGCTCATGCGGATATATGGCTGGGTTATAGCCTTCTCGCATGTCGGCTCCTTTCAAGCATCGGCCGCAAGAGCGCTTGTAGATGTTGGAGCAAGCTTAGCGATAGTCGGCTCTCAAGACAAAGATAAAATATCTATCAGCTTAAGATCCAGCAGCGAATTCTACAATAAGACTGGGATACATTTGGGTAGAGATCTCGCGAAAATATTGGGCGAATACCTTCACGGGATGGGTGGAGGGCATTCGACTTCTGCGGGTGTTAATGGGGCTGGGGATCTAGAGAAAGCCTTCAAGTATACAGCTAAGATTCTTAGGGAAAAGCTTAAAAACAGTCCATATCAATAGATTGGAGAATGTTTTTGGAGCTACATTAAATTAAATTTAATGAATTAAATTTAATGAGTTTAACCATTCAATTGTCTTCTTTAGAACCTCTAAAGTATGCTCCCTCTTAGAGAATGTGTGATCTCCACCTTTAACTATGTAAAGCTCATTCTTCTCATTTAAGCCCTTGACCCGCTCATAGGCTTTCACGGATTCCTCCACTGGTATAACCTCGTCTCGATCGCCATGTATTATCAAGACTGGAACCCTAATTTTGCCCATTATGTCTAGGGGGACTATGTAGTCAATGGTCTCGAAAAATGCTTTTTTCAGGTACCATCCGCTGGAGACCTCTATTGGCTCACCAGACTCAAGCCTCCCTAAAGCCTCTTTACTCATTAATGAAAGGAACCTTTCCTTTAATGGGCTTAGAGCCGGCGAATATAAAACTGCGAACTTAATCCTCTTGTCTTTTGAAGCGAGGATTGCCGCAACCCTACCACCCATACTTAAGCCTATGACACCAATCCTTTCCCTGTCAACATTCCTCTGCCTAAGTAAGAATGTTACGGCTCTCTCAGCATCGCTTACTTCCTCTGGCAGTGTCATATCTTCAAAGTCTCCATCACTGTCCCCTGAACCCCTGAAATCAAAACGTAGAACAGCGAAACCGCAGCTGGATAGCCCTCTAGCTATTTGGACAAAGAGCCTATGGGCCTCGCTTCTATTGCCAGTAAAGCCATGAAACATAACTATTCCCGGAACCTTCTCATGAGGCTTAATATTGTCGGGCTTATGGAGAACCCCTATTATCTGTTGACCCTTATTCCTAAATGCTACGGGCCTAATCATTTTAAACACCCACAATCAATCTAGCCAGACATTTAATAAATCTTTCCATATTACGGCAATTCGTTAGCCGCCTCCTGCAACCTTAACATCTTTGAATTATATATTCATGTTCAGACGAATTTTATCGTTTGTGGAGGCGACGCCCCGCCTCCATCCCGCAGCTAACAGCGTTATGATCCAAAGAGAAGCGCTAATGCAAATCAGGTTCATTCTCCATCTATAGAGTTCACGTTCAGTACTTGAAAGTATCTGAAAACCCTCATGTCCAGGAGCTGGTCTAAATGGATAGAAAACATCCTCAATCCTCTCACCTTTAATCTCAATTTCATGTAAATTGTTTGTTCCAAGCCCAATTTGATTGGCAAGATACAAGGTCGGCACCTTCTCTGGATCAAAGCCCATTATCGCTGAAGCCACAGCGTCGGTTGCAACCGGATCCGCTCCAACTATTAACAGGTCGAGTTTCACCGGGTCACCTTCATGCGGCCCTTCCCCCTCCATGGCGATTCTGCCATCGATTATCGCTAAATCGATTTTTCTAGCCTTACATAGATCAACTATCACGCCCGCCATGTATCGATCGCCCTTCACTTCCGCCTTCTCATGTAGAATCACTTTTGTTGGGCTAGGCGGGTATCCATACAACGAGCCGGGAGCTATTCCTATGAGATTTTTCATCGTTAATGTTACTACGGCCTGAGAGTGGGTTTTCATACATGCTAGAGATATAAAGACGTCGGCCTCCACAACTATGCGGTTAAATTGGAAACTATTGAAGACAATGCCCCCTGCCGGAACATTAACCATGTCGCCATGGTTTAAGTCGACGAGAATAGCCCCTGTTCTCTCGGCGACTGGCAGATAGCCTAAAGCCTTAAAGTTTTCAAGGGTGTTACCTTCACCGCTTCCATCAGCTACCCAAATTACAGATGGATTTCTGCTTCTTATAATATTAATCAACGCTTCAACTATGGCTGGATCAGTGGTGTCCGGCGGCTCCTGTTTTCTAACTATGTTTGGTTTGATGAGAACTTTTGATTGAGGCGGTATATAATGGTCTATTCCACCTACGAGATCAATGGCTTCCTTCAGCGCTTCTTCAAGGGGCCGCCCATTAACACGTATTAATGAAACAGTGGTCTTTTTCTCAATTAATGTTGCCCTCCCACTTAACACTGTTTCGGGATTAATAATTATGTTGGCGTAAACTGCTAAGACGGTGACTATTGCTGATAGGGATATTAGAGAAACGGATAAAATCTTTCTGCCGGAAACCCTTTTGGCGTAAGATGATATTCTTAGAAATTTCTTGAGAAAGATAAGTATTGAAGCGAAGAGCGGATATATTAAAAGATAAAAGCTTATGGTTGCAGACGCCCTCTGACATGGATAAATAATCCGTGAAGGTTTAGTCCCAGACCTGAAAAGAAGCCATAAAAGACTTACAAATCCCAGAAAGTACGGATTTCTCACCAAGTTTTTCCAGAATCTTTTAACTCTATTCAAGGTTCTCTATCTCCATATTCTTAGAGGAAAGGAGAGAAATAAGCGTTAGCTACCCATGGCTGAGACATGTCTTCTTTCACGTGCTGTTCGAGCTTCCTATTATTTAAGTTACTGCTGGCAGAAATTTGTCGTGATCAAGTCAATTGGGTAAGCCCTTATCTTAAGTTTCTTCTCAATGTGTTTCGCTAAGATGCTATTGAATCTTCCCCCATGATATGTTAAGACTAACTTAGGGCTGCAATCACCAACAAACTTTATTAGATTTGGGAAGTCTGCGTGATCACTTAGGGGAAAGGAATTGCGCCTGAATTTCAACGCCCATCCGGAGACCAAGGCTGAAACATATTCTAGGCTATAGGATAAATCGAAATGTTTAGGCGCAACAATCACGGCATTTCGGTTTGAGATTAAGTCGCCTGCATCCTTTGACTCCATATCAATATATTCCATTCTGCAACCATAAGTCTCATATATCTTATTGATCTTTGTGACCTTACAATGTGAGATAACAGGCAGATCCGTGTTCTCATTAAATATTTTTATTACCTCCTGCGCATTTCCAAGCGAATCCGCCCGGAAAACTGGGATCCTGCCTTCTTTCAGCATCCTGCCCGCCCATTCCACCATGCTTTTAGCGAGAATATCGTCCGGTGGGAAGATGAAGTCTGGGGAGCCGAACGTTGACTCAATAATTAGCACATCGCAGTTCACTGGTTCAGCTGGCTTAATAATTCTAGATTCTCTTGTGTTCATGTCTCCTGTAAACAGGACGGTGCCATCAGGCGTAGCTACCTCAAATTCATATGAGCCTAAAACGTGGCCTGAGGAATGCGGTGTTATCTCAATGGCGTCCAACATAATTTTTTCATTTAGGGGTAAAGGTCGCCAATTGCTTGTTTTAGTGCCATCTATCGTCGCAAGATGCATTGTTTCTTCGGAAGAGAATTTAGATATATGTTTAACTTTGAAGGCGTGAGAATGATCCACATGGGCATGCGTTATAAAAGCAGCGTAACAATTTAGTCTCCTAGTTTGCGGGTCAAAAATTATCTTCGTTTTATTGTACTCTATTACCACACCATTTTCCCATTTTATTTTCAAGGAGGACGACCATCTCTCTTTGATTTGCATGGGCTAAAAATCTTTTGTTTAACATCCCATATAAATAATTCTAATTATTCAAACATTTAGTTTAATTGCCGCGCTATTTTTAAGTATAACTCCTGCTGAAAGTAGTTAAGGTGCAACTAGACTTTGACAATAGTCGAAGCTAAAAACCTAATGTACACTTATCCATCGGCTGATAGGCCAGCCTTCAAAAACATAAATCTTAGGATAGAGCAAGGAGAGTTTATCCTCTTGACCGGCCCAAGCGGCTGCGGTAAAACAACCTTATGCAGATGCTTTAACGGGCTTATACCGCACTTCTATGGCGGCAAACTTGAAGGAGAATTAATTGTTGCCGGGCTAAGAACCGTCGAGCACCCAATCTACGAGCTGGCGCAGCATGTTGGGCTAGTGTTCCAGAACCCGGAAAATCAGCTCTTCGCCCTAAATGTTGAGAAGGATGTGGCGTTCGGGCTAGAGAATCTGGGTTATCCTAGGGATGAAATACGCAGAAGGGTTGATTGGGCGCTAAAGATTACTGGCATATATGATTTAAAGGATAGGCCCCCTTTCGAGCTTTCAGGCGGCCAGCAGCAGCGCGTTGCAATAGCATCTGTACTTGCTATGCAGCCTGAGGTAATAGTTCTTGATGAGCCGACTTCTTTTCTCGATCCGTTAAGCGCCAAAAATATTCTGGAGGTTATCCACCAGTTGAATAGAGATCTTAGTATAACGGTTATTCTCGTTGAGCATAGATTAGATTTAGCTGCAAGATTCGCTGACCGCGTAATCATCATGAATAATGGGGAAATAGTTATGGATGATGAGCCTAGAAGAGTCTTCTTAGATGAGAGGGTTAGGCTAATAGGTATCGGGGTGCCAAAGGTCGTTAAACTATATCTTCTACTGAAGGAATCAGGTGTAGATTTAGGCAGAATCCCCATAAGCCCTGAGGAAACATATAGATCTATAGTGGAGGTGCTCTCACACGATAGAAGTTGAGGATGTCTACTTCACTTACCCTAACGGCGTTGAGGTCTTGAAGGGGATTTCACTGAAGATTGATGATGGCGAGTTTGTTGCAATAATGGGTCAGAATGGGGCTGGCAAGACGACTTTAGTTAAACATTTTAACGGTTTACTTAAGCCGACGAAGGGTAGAGTTCTAGTTGACGGGGTTGACACAAAGCATACAACCGTGGCGGCCCTTTCAAGGAAAGTTGGTTTCGTATTCCAGAACCCGGATCACCAGCTTTTCAGCGAGACCGTTGAGGATGAGATTTCTTTTGCGCTTAGAAACTTCGGGTTTGATGAGAAGGTTATTAGGGAGAGAGTTGATTGGGCGCTTAACCTTTTAGACCTAGCCCAATATAGGAAGGTTTCTCCCTTCATGCTTAGCGGCGGGGAGAAGAAGAGGGTTGCTTTGGCGTCGGTTCTCGCATGGGACCCCGATATTCTGGTGCTGGATGAACCAACCATAGGTCAAGATAGCTATCAAAAGGAGAAGCTTAGGCAATTTATACTTCAATTGAATCAGCAGGGTAAAACCGTGATAATGGTGACGCATGATATTGAATTCGTAGCTGAATGTGAGCCGAGGGTTATTTTAATGGCTAATGGCAAAATAGTCGCTGAAGGTGATGCGAAAGACGTGTTAACCGATCTAGAGGCGATCAACACGGCTTCGCTGATATTTCCTGAAATAACCCAAGTCTTCATGAGGCTCAATGATCTCGGTTTTCCGAGAAAAGTCATAAGCGTTTATGAAGCTAGGCGCTTAATCCTGGAGAGATTAAGCCGGGTGATGTATCTGTGAGCATGTTTGACGGCTTAAGATATAGGAGCGTCTTCTCCCCGATACATAAAATAGATCCTAGAGCTAAATTCATATATGTATGCGTTCTCTTCATTATAGCGATACTTTTCAGCCAGCTTATTCCGCTCTTAGTGATATTGCTTCTGCAGGTGCCGCTCGTCATATTGGCTAGGGTTAAAAGAGAGTGGTTTCGCCTTCTTAGAGGCTCGGCGTTCTTCGCGCTACTAATATTCGTTATGAATGTTGTCTCACTCTACTTTTACAGCGGCAACCAATCAATAGGAATCGTCGTTGAGTATGCCTTAGCCATGAGCGTTAGATTCATAGTTCTAGTAGAGTCATTCTCCATATTCTTCCTTACAACATCGCCGGACATGCTCAGCTTATCTATGGAGCAGATGGGGGTTCCCTACGAGTTCTGCTTCGCCTTTACGACAGCTATACGTTTCGTGCCGGTTTTAGCCGAAGAAGCTCAAACGATAATGGATGCTCAAAGGGCGCGTGGGCTGGATCTAGAGGGCGGAAACTTCATGAGGAGAATAAGGAACTATATTCCGATCCTAATTCCGTTAATAGTTAACGCTATACGGAGAAGCCTTGAGCTGGCAGAAGCCATGGAGTCTAGGGCTTGGGGCGCCTCAAAGAAGCGCACAAATCTATACGTGCTAAAGATGGGAAAGAAAGATTACATTTTCATTTTAATCTCAGTAGTTATGCTTGTTTCATCTATTTACGTCTGGCTAACGGTTAAAATCCCGTCCCTAATCCAAGTTCTCCAAAGTTTAACGTAAACAGACAAGTTAAGTAGGCTCACCTTAGATTTAAGATCCTCGCTATATTTGCGTCTGGGCTGATTTTTGGAACTATCTTCCCGCTCCTAGAAGTTAATAGGGTTGTTACTCCAGGCCCGTGTCCCGAAATCACACAGTTAGAGTGCACTACGATTCCAACAGTTATGGCTCCCTTCAAATATACGCGTCCATAAGAGCTGTCAGCGTCCTGAATCGCCACTAGGTCGCCTAGCCTCAAGTCTTCTAAGCCATACTCTTTAACTATGGATTCATCAAACAACTGTATGTCGTAATCTCCAGAATATGTCTGATCGGCGCCTAGCCCAGAACCCATGATTGACGCTGGGATAATGTGAGTTACCGGAAACTCGATTCTGTCGTCTAGGGGTTTAGGATCAATCTTTTCAAGAAAGTATGGGTCGATGTTCATGACTTTAATTTCAGGATAATCGATTATCTCTAAGCCGACGCCGAAGGCCTTTATTAAAACCTTATCTCCTATAACCAGCTTCTCTAATGTTTCAGGTGTAAAATCTACGAGCACATGCTCTATTCCCCCATGCTTTCCGATAACAACCCCTCTAGCGCCCTTAGCGTCGCCTGAAACCACAACGGCTTCATTGCCAACGCATGCTAAAACATTTAAAGCCATGTTCGCATCCTCGCCTTCTTTATTTCTGACACTTACACCGGGCTCAACGTGATCCGCAGCCCAGCCCACCGCTAGGTCTCCAACACGAACATTATATGTTATTCCACCAACCCCCGGCAGCACAACTGGTTTCCCTTCAGACGAAATTCTGTATGGGGATCGGCGGAAAACAGGGCTTGAAACCTCACCTATAACAGATATCTTAACAAGCCTATCAACATTAATTCTCAACATGTTTAAAGGTCCCTCAAATTTTCCGTTAAAGCATTATTACCCTACGATTAGAGTTTCACAGTATTTAAGGATTTATTGGTTGGCGGCGTAATACAAAAACATTAGAACTCAATCCGTCCTTAAACTGCTTCGACTTCCCTTGTTGCTATGATGTCAACCCCTAAACTAAAGAGATCTTTAATTATTACGTCACCTATTTTGATCGGCGCCTTAACGGATATTTTAGAGATCGCTTTCATAGCTTCGGGTATTAAGTCTTTGGGTATTGGTTTAGATGTCTTTACTGATACGACTGGAAGTACGCCGCCATGAACCTTAACTACAGTTATAAGAGCCCTTTTAGGTTTAACTTCACTATGAGCATATGTTACTCCTCTTTGGCATCTGTTTCCCTCGACCAAAACCACCTTACCGTCTTTCAGCAGCACCCTAAGAGCGCATCCCAGCGGACATATTATGCAAGTGATCTTACGGAAGTTTGAAATTTCATTAGAGCGCCCCGCCATTACACCTCACACCCTCACGATATTGACAGTTAGTTTTTCGCCACCTAACATTGAGAGATCGCTAGCCGATATTTTAATCCTAAACATTTCCGGCGGCCTAACCGCCGGCAACCTAAAGACTTTTCCAACCTCCTCAAACCGGATTGCGACATCCTCCTCCGGCACGCTGACCCTCCCATAGAACACAACATCTCGGAGGCAGCTGACTAATTGGGGAACAATGAGCCTTACGTTGCGCCCCCGGATTAAACGCTTAACCCCGGATCTTGGAAGATCCCCCTCACTTATAAATTTGAAAGCGGACTCAGCGGCCCACTCACCCTGCTCAGCGGCATAGTCAACCAGATCGTTAACTACAAGCACGTTGCCAGCGGCGAAAACCCCTGGTATAGTGGTTTCCAGCCAATCGTTCACTATTGGCCCTCCAGTAGCGTCATCTATGAGGGCGCCAGCTCTAGCAAGAATCTCAGTTCTCGGTTTAAGGCCGACGGCCAGTATAACAGCGTCACATTTTATCTCAAAACTAGACCCTTCTACCGGACTAAGCTTATCATCAACTTTTGCTATTTTAACTGACTCAACCTTTCTTGAACCCTTTATCTCGGCTACTATGTGGCTTAGGTATAGCGGTATTGCGAAATCTTCCAAGCATTGAACAATGTTGCGCATTAGTCCTCCGGGATATGGCATCATCTCGACAACGCCTTTGACCCTTGCGCCCTCTAGAGCGAACCTTCTAGCCATTATTAAGCCAACGTCGCCTGAACCAACGATCACTATCTCCTTGCCGGGTAAAATACCATAAATATCCATTAATGTTTGCGCCTCGCCAGCCGTATAGACGCCTGAGGGCCTATCGCCTAGGATACCGGCTTCGAAACGGGTTCTCTCTCTACAGCCAGCGGCGTAAATGATAGCCTTAGATCCAATTTTAAAGGCTTCCCCATACCTGTATCCATAAACCTTTTTTAAGCCGCCGGGCTCAACTTCAATCTGGGCGGCATGTGCTCCACTTAAAACCTCAACCCCTGTTTCCCTAAGCCTCTCTATGAGCCTAGCCGCGAATTCTGGGCCAGTTAAATCTTCCCTAAAATAATGTAGCCCAAAGCCTGGATGTATACATTGCGGTAGAAGGCCGCCTAGCCTTTCAGACTCATCTATGAGAGATATGCTCTTAATGCCAAGGTTCCAAGCTTTCACCGCTGCTGCAAGCCCGGCTGGCCCGCCGCCTATTATTACGAGGTCTCTTTGCTTCTCTCGCACTCCCCTTCCTCCTCAAATAATGCTTTAACGTCTCCTATGCCTATCTCTGTCCCAGATCCTTTAACTGAAACCTTCCAGAGCGGTATGCCCAACTCTCTGGACAGTATCACTGCGATCTTATACATGCATGATGATCCTTGGCATTTGCCCATGCAGGCTCTAGTTCTAAATTTAACGCCATCTATTGTTGTCGCCCCCCTCCTGATTGCCTCAACCACCTCCATCTCAGTCACCATCTCGTCAACGCATACTATTCGGCCATACCTAGGCTCCCTACTTATTAACGCGCTCCTCTCGCTATGCGTCAGCTCAAAAAACCTTAATATACGCTTCCTATAAGGGTTCCAGTCTTCCTTTCGCTTGAGCTCACGGCCGAGGTCAGATCTAAGCAGATCTAGAACCATGTAAGCTACCGCCGGAGCCGAGGTTAATCCCGGCGAACGCATGCCCGCAGCATCTATGAAGCCGTGGACTTCATCATACTTTCTCACTATGAAGTCTCCACCAGTCGGCTCAGGCCTTAAACCAGCGAAGAATCTAATAATCATGCTTCTGGGCGGAAGCTTCTTCACAAGCTTGGAGGCTGAGCTCCAAACATAATCTAAGCCGCTGCGAGTGTTGCCCTTTTCATCCCTTTGGTATTCGGCTAAATCCTCAGCGCTTGGCCCGATCATAAGGTTTCCTTCAACAGTCGTCGTTACGACAACCCCCTTGGATATCGGCGTAGGTGTCGGAAACAGGATTCTGGTCACCTTCGGCTCAGCCTCCCTATCAAAAACGAAATACTCGCCTCTTCTAGGCTTTATCCTATAACCCCCTATACCCGCCGTCTCAGCTATTTTATCCGCATATAGGCCGGATGCATTAATAACCCAGTCGGCTTCTAGGAAACCTCTACTCGTCTCCAAACCAGTAACGCATCCACCTTTAACCCTCACGCCTCTAACCTCAGTAGATAAATGCAGCTTTACACCGTTTGCGACGCTGTTCTCCACAAGGGCGATCACAGCGTCCCATGGAGATATCTGGCCGGCGGTTGGAGCCCAGAGGGCTGCTGTAACGTTTTCCGAAGCGTTTGGCTCTAAAACCTTAACTTCCCCTGCGCCAACTATCTCCAAGCCTTCAACGCCATTCTTTAAGCCTCTGCGGAAGAGTTCTTTAAGAATGTTTGCTTCATCGTCGTCGAAGGCTAAAACTAGGGAGCCGCACCATTTAATCGGTATATCGAGGTCTTCAGCCCATTTACGCCATATCCTATTTCCTTCAACGCATAACCTAGCCCTTAATGGATACAGCTCCGGCTCATCATCGTAGCCCGCGTGAATTATACCAGTGTTGGCCTTGCTGACGCCCCAACCCACGTCCGCCTCTTTCTCCACTAGGATGACCTCAAAGTCCTCGAACATGGAGAGAACCCTTGATATGCTTGCACCTACGACCCCAGCCCCAATTACGGCTACGCGTATGGGTTTTTCGCGCATACGCGCCTTTCTCCTATCCTACTCTAGACCGGCTTCCTTAAGCACCTTAGCCCAACCTAAAGATTTCTTCACGGCTTCTCTCCAAACCCTATACAATCTGTCTCTTTCACACTCGCTTATCGCCGGCTCAAAGATTTTTTTCAGCCCTCCACATAGAAGATATCTCCGATAAACTGCCCCAATAATCTACTGCTAAACCAGCCATGTAAGCCGCTCCCAGACTTGTGGTCTCAAGGATCCTTGGCCTAACAATTCTTAAACCCAAGATATCCGCTTGAAACTGCATTAAAAGGTTATTTTTTGAGGCGCCGCCATCCACTCTAAGCTCGCTGATCCCCACGCCAGCGTCTTTCGCAGCTTCAATGACGTCCCGCGTTAGATAGGCTATTGATTCAAGCACAGCCCTCGCTATGTGCGCTCGACCGGTGCCTCTAGTCAACCCTATAATTAATCCTCTCGCATACTGATCCCAGTATGGAGCCCCAAGCCCGACGAAGGCTGGTACGAAAAATACGCCTTCGCTACCTTCAACTGATGATGCTAAAACCTCTATCTCAGATAGGTCGCTTATAAGTCCCAGAGCCTCCTTAAGCCACTGTATGGCTGCGCCCGATATGAAGATGCTTCCCTCTAAAGCGTATGTCGCTTCCCCATTTATGCACCACGCCACCGTTGTTAGGAGATTTCTGGATTCACGTGGGGCGCCGCCGATGTTAATTAGCAGGAAGCTTCCTGTCCCATAGGTGCATTTAGCCATACCTTCTCTAAAAGCCGCTTGCCCAAATAGTGCTGCCTGCTGATCGCCTATGTCGCCGGCTATCGGGATGCTGGCGCCAAACAATTCTGGATCAGTATAGCCGTAAATTTGGCTTGAGGGCTTCGGTTCAGGCAGCATGCTTTCAGGCACACCTAAAATCTCTAGTAGCTCCTGATCCCAGCACAGTTTATGGATATTGAAGAGCAGGGTTCTAGAAGCGTTGCTATAATCTGTAATATGTACTCTTCCGCCAGTAAGCCTCCAAATTAGAAAGGTATCGACAGTGCCGAACAGTATTTCGCCTCTGAGCGCTCTCTCCCTTAAGCCGGGAACATTCTCCAGAAGCCATTTAATTTTTGGTCCTGAGAAATACGAGTCTGGGATTAAACCGGTTTTATCCTTAAACATGTCCCCATATTCACGTTTAAGCTCATCGGCGATCTCAGCGGTTCTCCTACACTGCCAAACTACGGCGTTATATACTGGTTTACCCGTTGCTTTATCCCAGAGTATAGTGGTCTCCCTCTGATTCGTCACCCCTATAACCGCAATCTTTTCAAACCCTACATGCGCAGATTTAAGGGCATCTTTGATAGCTGCCAGTTGAGCAATCCATATCTCATCAGGGTTATGTTCAACCCATCCTGGGCGCGGATAAATTTGCGAGAAAACATGTTGGCCTAAACCTACAACACTAGGCTCCTGACTAAATATGAGCGCTCTAGCGCTTGTTGTCCCCTCATCTAAAGCCATAATGTAGCGATCATCTTTACACGGCATTTTCTCGCCCACCATATTATTACAAAACCTAAGCCATTAGTCTTAAGGCACCTTTTCACCTTTAAGCCTATGCAATTATCCGCTGAGGGCACCAAACACAGATTACATAATATATTAGAGAAAGATGGGCGTTGACTATTATAAGCCTATCCGACAATCTAGAAATTTACATGAACGGATAAATGCACCCCTCATCAGCCTGCGTACAGAAGTTAAACCAAAGGGCGTGAGGCCCCCTCCTATAATTATATTTGGGTTCAGGCGGAACCCATCTCTCTAACCTCTCCTTGATCTGCTTGTCTGTCAATTTAACCTCTAGTAGCCTTCGCGTAAGATCAAGCTCCACTATATCGCCATTCTCCACGGCAGCTAATGGGCCGCCTACATATGCTTCAGGCGACACATGTAGAACTATTGTCCCAAAATGCGTGCCGCTCATCCTTCCATCAGTTATCCTCACAATATCTTTAACGCCTCTCTTAGCCAGAGCCGTCGGTATCGGCAATGCACCGGTTTCAGGCATGCATGCAGCCTTAGGCCCCTGATACCTAAGAATTAAAACATGATCCTCGGAAATCTCTATATCCTCTCTCAGCAAATACCTGTAAGCTTCCTCAGGAGAGTTGAAGACAAGGGCTGGCCCCCTATGTTGGAGCAGCCTGCGATCTATTGAAGCGGAATGCTTGATAACTGCCCCTCTAGGAGCCAGATTCCCTTTAAGTATCGCTATGCCGCCCTCGGGTAAAAGCGGCTGGTTTAACGGTCTAATTATGTTGGCGTCCTTGACGCGAACGTTCGCCAGATTCTCTCTAAGCGTCCTACCAGTAACAGTTAAGACGTCAAGATTAAGCGTAGGCTCCATCTGCTTCATTAAGGCTGGCACCCCGCCAGCAGCATGAAAATCTACGGCGGCGTAACGACCGCTGGGTTTCACATCAACTAGGAACGGTGTCCTCTTACTTATTTCGTCAAATCTTTCTAACGGTAAATTCAGATCCAATTCGCGTGCTATAGCTATGAGGTGAATTATAGCGTTGGTTGAACCCCCAATAGCCATGAGAACCTTTATAGCGTTTTCCAGAGATTTCTCAGTCATTATGTCCCGCGGCCTTACATTCTCTTTAAGCAACTCCATGATTTTCCGCCCGCTTTCCTCAGCTCTCCAATATGTTTCAGCTAACGTGGCTGGAGAGCATGCTGAGCCGGGCAGCGCCATACCGAGGGCCTCAGCCATACACTGCATCGTGTTTGCGGTTCCCATGGGCCCACAGGCCCCTGAGCACGGGAAGACACTGTTCTGAAATTCTCTCCACTCTTCCTCCGTGATTATTCCAGCCCTGAAGTCGCGCTCTAATCGCTGTGCATCGGTGCAGCATACAACATCTTCACCTTTAAATTTGCCTGGAAGCATAGCCCCGCCCAAAACGAATATTGATGGCAGGTTTATTCGGGCTGCAGCCATTAAAAGAGCTGGCACATCCTTATCGCAGCTGCAAATAAATACTACAGCGTCAGCTGGCTCAGCGTATGGTGCCGGATCTTCTTTTCCACCTACACCGCAAATAACCGATTCAACCTCTAGGGCAAGCAGATTGCGGTTTGGAAGGCTTTGACCCGGGCATAGGGAAAGCGTATTGTATTCTAGCGGAAAGCCGCCAGCGGATAAAACTCCACGCTTAACCGCTTCGGCAACCTTTCTTAAATGATTGTGGCCGGGATTCCATTCACTCCAAGTGTTAACGATCTCCACTATGGGTTTCCCAGTCTCGTAATTGTATCCTCCAGCCCTAATTAAACCCCTAAGAATCCAGCCCATCTTCTCGCTTCTCAGCTTCAATTTACTCAACACTCCTAAATCACACAAATCTCTTCCAATATTCTTTTTAAAACTTGCTTATCTTCCTCGCTTAAGCCGATTTTAGGCCCTCTCGTATGGGAGCACCTGATGACGCCCCTTAACCTAAGCGTCTCTTTCTCTATCTCGGCTGCCTGAAGCGGGTGTAGAAGCAGGAAGTTGAGCCAGCGCCTGAACCTCTCGTAGGTTTTCTTTGACCCCTCAGCGTCGCCGCTTTCATACTTGTTGAAAACATCTACAAGCAGATCCGGTAGACAAGCGTCTGGAATATTCCCACTGGCTCCAAGGGCCATCTCTTCATAAAATAGTCTTGCAGCCGACCCGCCGAAAATCGCTATTCTATCCCCTAGCATTTCTTTCAGAACCCTTATTTTCTCTAGTGTTCCGGCCCCCTCTATTTTGGCTAGATAGATGTTAGGGTTCTCCTCAACCAGCCTCTTATAGAGGGAGGGGCATATGTGTACTCCAAAAGCATCCTCATTATCCTGTATCATCACCGGGATGCTAATGCTCCCCGCTATTCTAGAGAAATGCTCGTAAAGACAGAGTTTTGACTCCACCCTATTAAAGAATGGCGGCACCAATATTACGCCGTCAGCCACGATATCCTCAGCGTATTTAGCTAGCATTAAAGCAGGCTCCGTCCCAGTGTGCCAAGCTCCTATTAAAACAGGAACCTTTCCATTAGCCTCGTCAACAACTATCTCAAACAGCTTTTTCCTTTCCTCATCAGAAAACTTATAGAATTCCCCGGCACCTAAACCCGCGGCGAGACCATGCACGCCGCACTCAATATTAAACCTAACCTCAGACCTAATATCTTCCTCAGAGAGCTCACCGTTTGGGGAAGTGATCGTATGTAGGGAGGGAACGATACCCCTTAAACTCTTCAGGTTTCTCAGTAAAATCACCCTCAATAAGTCTTGCATCGCGGGATATAAAAGTGATCGAAGAACGTGGAAACCATATCATTCAGATAGACTTAACCGCGAGACGCAAACCTTTTAAAACTATTTGAGTTTTCAGGTAATTTTAATGATGCTTAGTCTTGTAGATGCTGGTGGCATACTGGAATGAGTATAGAGAAAATAATCCTATGCTCTAAGCCGGAGCCTTTAGATTTTCCGGCGCTCAGCTTTGACCACGCGGATCATGTTGTTCGTCTAGCGGTAAGGGGTTACACCAAGCTAGCTGCCGACCACCTGTTGAACAGGGAGATGATCGGTAGCTTAGAAGACGTTGTTGCTGGAGTTAACAGGAAATTTAGCTTCATGTTCAATAGGGTTTTCATCGGGAACATGAATTTAGATTTGCTGAAAGAGGAAAGGAAAATCCTTACATGTGCACGAATATATGACGCTTTAATTCAAGCGGCTTTAAACATTGTTGGATTCGAGAAAGAAATCATCGGTTTTTCCGATGTTGAAGCAGCTAAGGCTTTCGCCAGCATAGTTGAGGCTGCCAAAGAGATGGAGGCTTTAGAGCGTAGGAATCTAGGCGAAGCCAAGGTAGCCCAAGCCGTAATCAAACTATTTCTTTCAGACATGAGGAAGGTTATGAGCGGCTTTCATCGTCCGCCCGGCGCCATGGTTGCTCATATAGCCGAGGACTTAGAGAAGAAGGTTGACTTAAATAATGTAATGGAGTCTTTCCTAAAATCCGCTAAAGAAAGCATCAGGAACAACGTGTATTATCGGCTAAGTAAAGAAGGCTTATGCAAGTTCGGCAACGACTATGCTTTAGGTTTGAGGTGGCTTAGACACTTAGGTTTTGTTCAGGTTTCAACAAACCCCGTTCTAGCAGCCGCGGCTTTCGACGATGACCCTACTTTATGGGAAGGCTATAAGGGGGAGGATCTATGTCCAGATTTCAAGACCGCCGTAGAGGGTCTTAAGGAGCAGTTAAGGGAAAACCCTGATCTTTACGGCGATGAAATCACTGCGAAAGGCACGGAGGTCTGTATTTGGCCAAACCTCGCGGTTTTCAGACCCATAGCTATCGCCTCAAACATGCGTCACGGCATGGTTAGCTTGCAGCTTAACCCCACAATAGCGGATGATTACGAGAAGAGTTTCAGGGAAGCCTTGAAAATATATGCTGACGCCGAAGAGTTCCTCAAGAAATACGATCATTATCTTCTCTGGGGATATTCAACAAGCATCGAGCACGGTAGACCAAACATTGTTTTTAAGGTTGCCGGAAGCTCACCCGCATCGATTGAGCTGACGAGAAGGCTTGAGAGCTTAGGGATCGGCACAAATAATACTGTGACGTTTACGGTCTCCCAAGAGGTTGAGTTGATCCTCGCGAAGATTAGGGGGCGGGCTGAAGCGGTTAAAAAAGGTTTACGGTTAACGACCGTTTATGAGACAAGCATGATTGGCAGACATGACGATCACCTAAGGGAGGTTCATGCCGAGGAGCTCTTGAGAAGCGCTCTTGAGAAGAGCTCGGATAAAGAGGGGGCCTTAAAGGAGCTCGCAGAAGCCATGGGTGTCTGGGATAACGTGAAGGAGAAGAAGTCTATGGATGAAAAGATAAAATTGCTTTGCAGTAGACGCTTCCTTAGCCCAATTAGTAAGGAGCCGTTTACAGTTTTTCTCGCTTCGCATGGGGTTCCCTACGGCTCGAAAGAGAAGGTTGCTGAGTACCTAGCTAAGATTGAGGAGGCGATCGGATTAAGCGGGATACTTATAACTAAGAGAGTCTATGAGATCTTTTTCAGCCCACAAAACATAGGTAAATGGTTATATTACATTCAATCAGAGTTCGGTCTCAGCGGAGAGCAAGCTGATGCGGTTATTCAGGGGATAGATGCGCTGCCGGCTTCAAAAAGGAAGCCTGAGGAGACTCTTCTTTTACTCGCCAGCTCCCACATGACGCATACGGAGTTTCCTAATCACCAAATGAGTGTTCTGCTTAGAAGCCTAGACAGAGACTTCAATATCTCTAAATATAGGGAGTCGGTTTTCGAGAGCGTTGATCCGGAGATACCCCTAAGAATAATGTGCTCCGGATGGAAGCATATTGCTGAAGAGTTCATCAAAGCCTTCGAGTTGACAGATGAGCAAATCGCCCTCCTAAAGAAGGTAGGTATAACCGCTCCAGAAAAATATGGCTGCAGGGGTTTAAAGCCCTCTGAATGGAGAAATTATGGCGCAACCGTAAAAACGATGAATGAGTTCTCAGAAAGCTACGAGAATTTCAAAAGGAAATGCGTCGAGTACGCTAAAAAGTTTCTTAGAAAACTTGAAGTTCAACAGTAAGACATCTTTTTCTTCTCCAGGTTTCTCAAGTAATGTAGGGGAGATTGGGGAAACAAACCATAAAAAGGCTATTTTTATATTGGTTTTCTAAGCCGTCCCCATATAGATGTGCTAAAAACGGTTACAGTTCTACACTGATTCTTCTTAGATCATTCATTATCTTTCTGGTCTCTTTAAGCACATCCATAGCTGTTAGCCCCCTTCTGCTCTTAATTAGCATCCCCGCCGCGATCAATGTTGACCCAATAATGTCCGAGACAACCGGTTCTGGAAAAACTATGCATGCCATGCCAGCCGCGATGAGCTTTGAGCCTAAACCGCTGCTTCCATAATTACCCATTAAGGGCTTAACGGATTTAACAACCTGAGTGGTATCGCCCATAACTTTAGCGCACTCACTAAAAGTTCGCCCAAAAATCCTAAGGTCCTTAGATAGCATAATGGCTTCATTAAGCCTCATAGACGACACCGAATGTCAGAGTATGGAGAAGAAAATTTAACCTTAATTAATATGCTGAAATATGCCGCTATGTGCCTAACAGTAAACATCAATGATGCTGGCTGGAAAATATTGGCTCTAAGCCTTTACTTCTCTCAGCGATCTCCATCTCTTCATCTTTTGATAGTGGCTTAAACATTTCAGCCGCATCGCACATCCATCTTAACAGTTCAATGTGCCCTGGGGTGACAGCGGATGTTACCGGCAGAGAGAGCGTGAATCTAACAGCCATCAAAGCCTCTTGGAAGCTCTCAACTGGGGCATACCAGCATTTAGGCCACTTCTTCTCTTCACCCTCTCTTAATCTTCTTTTCGCAAGGGTTTTTATCGCTAGGATCGCGGTGTTCTTCTCAGCAGCCTTCTTAACAACCCTAGGCCCGAAGTCGCCTTGATGCCAGCAAACCCAATTTATCGGGAATAAGACGCTGTCGAAGTTGAATAGGTCTAAGAGGGCTAGGGCAGCCTCCTCGCTATGGGCTGAGAAACCCAAGTATTTAACTATTCCCTGCTCCCTAGCCTCCACGAGGGCTTCAATCGCTCCCCCCTCACCGAATATCTGTTTAACTTCTTCGAGCGTTGTGACCCCGTGCAGCTGATATAAGTCTAAATGATCTGTGCACAGCCGTTTAAGCGACTGATGGAGTTCCTCCCAAGCCTCCTTCTTGGCGCGTTTAGCGGTCTTGCATGCTAGGAAAACCGAGCTGCGATAAGGCTTAAGTGCGGGTCCCAGACGCTCCTCGGCATTACCATAGCTTGGAGCCACGTCAAAATAGTTTATTCCCCTCTCAATAGCTTCGGAAACTATCCGGTTAGCTGACTCTTGGCTCTCATTCATGACGAGGATCCCGCCGAAGCCAATAACTGAGAGCTCAACGTTAGTTTTACCATACCTACGCCGCTCCAAAACTTCACCACCAGCCAATAAACAATTGTACCTAAGCCTTATTAAGATATCTAATCGGAGGGGATTGCGCCATCCAAACCATAAAACCATAATATTATTTTTATTTTCTTCTTTCTGAAAAGGTTAGGCAGGGAGCATCGCTTTAAATACGTCGCCGCTATGTCTTATTGATTTGTCAGCGTACTTGAAGGGTGAAAGTGTACTTGGAGCGCGGGTTTAGGGATAGGGATTTCGTCCAGACCCTTGAGCGCTTTTTATTCTGCGTTGTCGGATCAATCCATCCGCCTAACAGAGTAATCTCTTACGTTAAGTACGTTCCAGCTGAGAATGGTCTTTGGGGTAGGAACGACGTAAGGTTCCGTCGGATCATGCGACGCTACACGATGCTTGATCTTATAGATACCCTTAAGTTCCTTGAGCAGTATCCGGAATATCTATATTATTCGCATGCTATGGGCATAAAGATGTCGGCTGTCCCCGTCGAGAAAATACTCTACCATTTTAAACCCGAAGAAAAAATGAGGCGGCTGACTGAAGCTAAGCGGAAGGAGTTAGATCCCCTAGAGAGGAAAGCATTGGACCTAGCCCTCAAAATATCCGATGAGAGCGGAGTCCCGCTGGAGAACTTCGGTGTGACTGGCTCGATCCTCTTAGGCATACACCAGCCGTTCTCAGACATAGACTTGACAGTTTACGGGATGGAGAATTCTAGACACGTGAAGGAAGCCCTCACACGGATCTACTCCGATAGGGCGGCGGATCTGCAAAGGTTCAGTGGCGCCAAAGCCGAGGAGTGGTGTCTAAATAAGTTGAGGCTTTATCCGCTCACATATGAGGAGGCTAAAACGCTGCTGAATAGGAAATGGAACATTGGATTATTCCGGGGAACAGCGTTCTCGACGCACCCAGTTAAATTTGAGCGTGAGGTTAAAGAGAAGTATGGCGAGAGGGTTTTTAGGCCTAGAGGTATGGTTAAGATTACAGCGACAGTTATTGATGATTCGGAATCCGACTTCATGCCGGCAAAATACCTTGTTGAGGATGTTAAGGTCTTAGAGGGGCTGCGGGTTGACGATATATGTGAGGTTGCTTCCTACGAGGGGCTCTATGCGGGCATAGCTAATAGAGGCGAGAAGATAGTTGCCTATGGGAAACTAGAGCATGTCGTCGACAATAAGAGGGGCGAAGAGTACCATAGGGTCCTTGTAGGTTCTCAGGAAGCCCGCGGGAAAGACTATGTGAAGCCGCTGCTATAGCATGCCCTCAACAATCATGAAGTCCGAAGGTTTGGCGCCTAAAACCATCCGGTAATACTCGCTTCCATCATTCTCAACAACCTTTTCAACTTTGCCCTGCGCAACAACATGTTCGCCTCTTCTGGCATGGTCGCAGAACCTCCCCCTAAAGGAAACTATCTCCCTCAGTAATCGCGTATCACATTCGCCCCCAAGCAGCTTAACCTCAGAGATCCTGTATAGGCACGGCGTGAATATCGCGTTTGAGTCGTCCTCTACTAGCGCTTTAACTCTAGCGTAACCAACGCTCCTATAAACTCTATCGCCATATTTCTCATCGACCTCGCACCAATCGAGCACAAACCTGACAAAAAAGTCTCTGCCAAGGAATTTTCCTTGAAAAGCCTTCCTCAACTCAACCTTGCAAAACTCGTTGAATGGCATCCAAGTATCCATAGACCGGAAATCGTATAGCTTCTTGAGGTCGCTGAGGTCGTAGGGTGAGAAACCGCTCCTCTTCTCGCTTAAAAGCTCCTTTAAACCATTATATGTGGCTACGGACTCCCTCCTACCATAAACTACGACATCGATGTCGGAGCTGGAGGCGTAGAGTCCTACTAGGATTGAGCCTGAAACGCCGAGATTACCTATGGGAATGCCCGCGTAATCACGAATCTCCTGAATAAACCTGACTGCTTGCGCCTCAATGGCGCTTAGATCCCGCCCCCTAATTAGGCTTAAAGCCTTCTGTATCGGCTGATAATGCTCTATAATGAGGCTGTTGGGTGCGCCCTCAAGCCACTCGCCGAAAACATCATCATAGTAAATGTAGTGCGGATACTTCTGCCTTAGGACGGCGTCCCTATCGCTTAGCGAATAAACCTTCATGTATCTTTTAGAGCCCCTGATCCTCTCACCCTCAGGGCTCTCAAAATACCTTAAGTAAGCTATCGTCCTATCCGGCGGGTGAATAAGCCCCTTAACATCAAAGATTAAGCCCTCAACTGTCTCTATGAAGTCGCCCTCACGAGCCCTGATAGGTTGATTAAAACCCAAGATTAAGCACCGCTGATCCTAGAATTTCAGGCCGGCTAAGAGAGCAACCATTATGGATGAGGCTGTTAGGTCCGCCGTTGTTCCGGGGCTGAAATTTTTGCCGAGCATCTGAAGCTTTTCATCCAGCTCCCATAAGGCGGCTCTACCATCATCTGTCATTAATCCGCCCAGCTCAAGGATTCTCTTCGCGGCTTCAGATATCCACGCAGTCTCCCTAATGCCCAGCTCAACAGCCCTTCTGATATCGCGTTCTCTCTTGAGGCCTATCTTCCTAGCTATGAACGTGTCCGGAAACTCTGAGAGTATTTTCAGGAAAGTGTGAACCACAGCGATATTTATATCCCTAGTGATGTTAAAGGTCTTGGTCAGCTCTCTAAAACCGACATTGAAGGAGATATCTAAGCCTGTTACAAGATCTCTCGCAACTGTATCGTAGGATGAGGCCTCCATCATGGCGTCGAAGAGGGTTATCCCCGAACCTAAAATCCTCCTTTTGAAGTTAGTCTCATATATGTCTGGAGCCTTCCCTCCGCTGACGCTGCCCAGCTCATTCGGGGAGCTCGCTATGGCTATGGCCTCATAAACTCTAACCGCATCTATCGGGGTTGTTGAGCGCATAATGGCATCGAAATTTCTTCTTAAAGGCTCCAGCAAAAAACCGTTTTCCTCAACATAGGTTTTCGCAGCGGCAATTGAGAGAGGAACGAAGAGTAGGCAGACGCCTAGATGAGTGTTTCCACCATTATGTGAAGACAGCATGTCACGCACAGCCACCTTAATGAGCCGGCCCACACCAACCTTTGACAGGCTTATTTTACCCCTAGCCGCCATAATCCCCCTTAAGGATGCAGCCGCGATAGAAGGGCCCAGAGCTACTGCGCCAGCCAGAAAATGTTCAAACCTAGCGTCGGCATGATCTTTAGTCCTGTGAACGTTGCCGGGCTTAGGCCAACCGCTAACCTCCAAAGCCGCTGCAAGCTCGGCTCTCTGCCTAATATACTCAGTTATCTCCCTAGATTTCATTTTTCATCACTTGACTGTTGGTGCGCTACTCCATATAGGAGACCAGCTTTCCTAAGTCTCTGGTAGATTGGGGCGGCTATGATTGCGGCTATTATCATCGCTATGATTCTCTCTATCGGATAAACTGGCATCGCCGAATACCATATCGCGGGGGGTAGATTGAAGTACCATATGGCTATTGCGCTTCCAGCGATATGATCTGACATAACGCCCACAAAAGACGCCATGGTTACGCCAAATAAAGTTCTAGAGAAACTCAGAGAAGCGAAAGATGAGCTAGCCATAACAGCTAGTGGCGAGAAAGCTATTATCATGGCGACTACGTGAAGCCACGGGTAAATATAGGCTTGCTGCCCATAAGGATGCGCGTAAAAGACCATAAGCGATGCGAGGATAATTGCGCCTGCAATATATCCTCTGTTAAACCTAACGCAGCCGGCTCCCACAGCACCTAGAAACGGCGGTATAATGGTTAAAAATCCAAAAATGGCGCCTGAAGGGTTAATGAAGCACCCTACTAGAGAGCCTATTAGGGCGGCTGATCCTCCGAGGTATGGGCCGAGCAAAATGCCTATTAGGGGGCCGCCCGCAGCGCCCAAAGTTATCGTGCCGGCAACGCCAATAGTTATGCCTAGCGGGAATATTGTTAAAATCGCCTGTAGAGCCGCAAATATCGCCGTCAACGACGCTTGGACGCTTGTAATCTTCATATCCATCACTTTTTGTGTAATTTTTTACATTTTTGTGTAACTTATTTCATAAAATATATTAAGTTTTCGGTCGAGCTGAGCGCTCAGCAACATAAAACTATTTATCTTGTTTCGCCGAAGAAGATTTTTGGCGGAAATATGGATAGAAGAGTTTATCCATATGTAATTTTCCTACCCAAAGGTAGCAAGTATGAGGTTTTGAGGGCGGTTTTCGGCTCCTCCGTTCCGGTTGACATTCTGAAGTTTGCTTTGAGGAGAGGTTTCTCTGAGAAGATTTATCAGAGAGATTTGATTGAGGATTTAGGCTACTCTAATAAAACAATTATAGAGCATTTGAAGGCCCTTGTGGATCTTGGCATACTGGGCGAGCATATGGAGAAAACCGAGTCTTCTGGAAGGGCGGTTTGGCTTAAGGCATACACGCTCACAGATCTGGGCAGATGGTTTGCGCTTCTTCTAGTTGAGGAGGAGAACCTTTCAACAAAAGATAAAGTTGAGATCGCATGCAACGTCTTCAGATCATATGTGAAGTGGATAAAGGAGCTTGCAAGTAAACTTGGAATCGATAAGGAGAGGCTGCTGGAGATATTTAAGGAGGAGATGGGGCCGTAGAGTGAAGCCCGGATTGTTTCCCGTAAAAGTTTAATTCCAATCCGGCTATAGATGTGCATATTTAAGGAGAGGCGCGGCTATCATGGAGAAATTTGATGTCGTTATTGTCGGCGCTGGAACCGCTGGCTGTATGGCTGCTAGAACCGCCGCAAAAACCGGTTTATCGGTTTGCCTAATCGACTATAAGGATGCTGGATCTATCGGCGACAAAGTATGCGGCGACGCCATAGGAAAACATCACTTCGATAATCTAGGCTTAAGATATCCAAGCGGAGAGGAGCTCGAGAGAACCATAATGGGCATAAAAGTTTACTCGCCGAACCTTGAGACGGTCTTTCGGCTTGTCGGAGAAGGTCTCCACGGCTTTATAGTGAATAGGCGGGCCTTTGGACAAAGGTTGCTTAAGGAAGCCATGGACTCTGGGGCTTCGCTTCTGGATTCAACACAAGCCCTTGAACCAATCATAGAAGGCGGCTTCGTCAGGGGAGTAATCGTTAAAGATCTGAGAACAAATTTAAAGATGGAGATTAAGGGGAGAGCTATGATAGACGCAAGCGGCTACGCCGCTGTACTACGAAGAAGACTCCCGCCTGAGATGGGGATAGATACAACAATAGATAGGAAAGATGAGGTTTTATGCTATAGGGAGATACGCGTCTTAGAGACTGAAATAGAGGAGCCTGAGTTCTGCCAAATATACCTAGACTTGGAGGCTGCGCCGGGCGGATACTACTGGGTTTTCCCCAAGAGGGGAAGCAGCGTCAACGTTGGGTTAGGCGTAGCCGCCATCGGCAGCTTTCCAAACCCAAGAGACCAGCTATACAAGTTTGTTTTAAGCAAGCAGATTTTCGAAGGTTCAAGGCTTATTCACGGCGGGGGCGGCATTGTCCCGACGAGACGCCCGCTAGACTCGTTCGTCAGCAACGGCATAGTTGTTATAGGCGACGCGGCATGCCATGTAAACCCGATTCACGGGGGAGGCATGGGCCCGTCAATGATGGCTGGTAAAATATCCGGAGAGGTTATCTCCGAGGCGCTGGAGAAGGGTGAGCCTAGCATAGAGAATTTATGGCCGATAAATGTACGTTACATGAAGACTTACGGCGCAAAGCAGGCGGGATTAGATGTCTTCCGTGTTTTCCTGCAAAACCTGACGAACGAGGATATTAATTACGGGATGAAGTATAGGCTGATAAAAGAGGAGGACGTCTTGAAGGCTGGGTTAGAGGGGGACGTGCGTTTAAACATAACCGATGCGACGAGGAGAGTTTTCATAGGGCTTGGAAGAGTATCTTTCCTAAGAAAACTGTATGCGATGGCTAGAAAATCTAAGGCCGTTAAAAAAGCCTATGAAGATTACCCGCAGTCGCCTAACGAGATGTCGAAGTGGCGTTTGAAAATTCAGGAAATATTGAAGAATTGACGAAATATAATTCTTGCAGGCCTTTCATAGAGTATTCAGCATTTGAAGAAGGTTCCTTATACATATTTCTGACGCCTCCTCACCAGCATAGGAGAATTCATCTCCACCCGGCTTCATTAAAATATCTTCTGGAATCTTTCTTTTAGGCCTCCAATGCGTTTCCAGCGAAATATATCCGCCATATTTGTCGTCTCTCAGGGCTCTAAACTGCTCCCTAAAGGCTACTTCGCCCTCACCGAAGGCTGTAACTTCAGGTTTTCCCTCACTCCCCATCCTAACGCCATCCTTAACATGCACGTGGACAATCCAGCCCTTAACGTACCTGTAACCGTCGGGATAAGGCACTTCGCCCGATGGGTCGAAAATGTCGTTTCCCGGATCCCACACAGCCCCAACCTTCTTTGAATTAATTTTGGAGAGAAATAGGGCGAGCTCCCTCCCATTTCCAGCAAATGTTGAAGGCTCATTTTCAACGCCTAAAATTACGTCCTCGCTCTCTAAGATCTCTAGGGGTCTCCGGTACTTTTCCAGTATCCGGTCAATGTAGTCTTCCATATTGCCCTTTCTCCAAAACGTGAACCCCCTAATTATCTTAGCGTCCAGCTTAATCGCTAATTCAATGCATCTTCTTAATATATCTAGATGTTCTTTATACTCGCTTTCACTGTCGATATCCGCCTTAAAGAAAGGTGAAGCTATCGCGCTAACTTTTAACCCATATTCAGATAAAATTCTCTTGATTTCATCTGCCTCCCGAAGGAGGAGATGCGGCCCCTTTCCCCAGACGCTCCTAATTTCAACGCCATCAAGATTAAATCTTTTTGCGAAAGCGGCTACGCGCCTAAGATCCTGAGATACCTCATCCGATATGACCGATATTTTAAACATATTGCTTCGTAACCCTCTAAAAACCATTTATGTATAGATCTCTATCCATTCCATCCCGAAATCAATTCAAAATGAAAAATTTTGTTATTGAAGGAAATTTTTCAGGAGGTATCCTTTACTCTACTTTTCCGGCGAAGAGCCGCATGTACTCTTTAACTTTCTCCTTAACTCTCCTGCGGGCAGCGTCGCCGAAATTCCGGAAGTCTTTTTCGCTTGGATTAGCCTTATAGGCCTCTATGAAGCCCTCTATGAAAGCTATGGATAAGGCTGTTGCGACATTAACCTTTGTCACCCCGCCGGTTTTAATGGCGTCTAGTAGGGTTCCTTCACCCTTAAGCAGCTTTATTCCTTTTCTCTCAGCGTCTTTTGGCGTCATTAGGATGCCGGATGAGCCATGTGAAACCAATGGTATACGCATCCTTTCTTGAATAGCTATTAGCCTATCTACCCTTATAGGCCATATATCGTCCCATATGCCATGTATCGAGCCAAACGCTGCGGCGAGAAAATCGCATCCAGTCTTCTTAACGAAGTATTCGACGTCTTCAGGCTTAGCCATAAGTTCCTCAACAGATTTACCGGCTTTTTCACGTATAATCTTTACAGCTTCAGCTGGCGGCAAGCTCCTTAAATAGGCGATATCTCCCTTAGAGAAGTAGTCTTCGATTCTAGGTATCTTACCCAATTCAGCCTCAACCGGTACGCCTCTAGCGTGGCACATTTCAACGACCTGACGTGTTAAACGAATATTCTCTTCCAGCGGCAGCGAGGACCCATCGATGAGAACCGCTGTGAAACCGGTTTCAAGAGCTTTTTTCACATGGCTGATCTCGGTTGCGTGATCAAGGTTTAATGCAACTCGAATATCCGTTTCGGCGGCAGCTATTTTAACCATTCCAGCAGCCATAGACCAGCCTGCGTATTTGGCGGCTCCTGGGCTAACCTGAATTATTAAGTCTACTGGTTCACCCAGCTCTTTACTTACCTCTTCAGCAGCCCATATAAATGCTTGAACCATCTCCATGTTGTTGGCATTGAAGGCTCCTACAGCCCTTCCTTCCTCCAACGCTGGTAGAAGCAGATCCTTCTCATTAACAAGGGGCATTAACCATCACCACAATCAGACTATTGCTCTCATGTTATGAGAGAGAAAGGATATATAAAATTCTTTCTCCGTCATCCGCCAGCCACAATAGGTACTATGGCAACCCGATCCCCATCCGCGAGCTTCGCGTTAAACCCTCCTAGAAACTCTATGTTTTGCCCGTTCAACATTATGGACACCTCCGGCCTCAACGCCTTTACAAATGCTTCGCCGTACCGCTCCATAGCTTTCTTCAGCAGTTCTCTAATGGTGGATCCTTCCGGAAGCTCAAAAACTATTTCTTTTTCAGCGATACTTTTCCTTAAATTCTCGTCTAACAGTATAATCTTGACTCTTACCACTGCCTTATTCACCAGTCGACATATTTGGCGGTGAAGTCTAATCCGAGCTCAAGCAGCTTCTCTCTTCTTGGTCTTCCCTCGCAGTCTAGTCCGCGCTCAACGTAATATTCTTCGAGCATAGGTTCTAAATTAACAGTTTGCCCTTTAGCTGCGCCATCAACCATAGGTTCCTCTAGAAATCTTCTGGGTAAGGTGTCGTCTTTGCGGCTAACTCCCATTCTAACGTTAAACAGTCTCTGGAGCATCCATATTCTCTCACCAGCCCTCAAGAGATCCTCTAATGTTGTTTCCCAACCGGTTACCGCAGTGTATAGTTGCACGATCTTCCTTAAGGGGACGCCGCCGAATAGATAGACGAACTTGCAGATTCCTAGAGCGTCAACAACGCGGCAAACATCCTGCATTACCTTGACCACATGGGCTTTCCCCTCAATGGCGAATCCATCGAGCTTCTCGTTAAACCCGATGTCTGGAAGAAGAATCCCTCTGGATGGGAGCATTGAAAGCCCCCTCAAGTGGCAAGCCCCCCTCTCCGATACAGCGTACTGCAACCCCATCTCCTTAAACCTATAGGGATTATGCATGGGTATTTCAAGGCCCTTAACGTGCATAGCGTATCTCTCGGCGCCCTTCCCGATAATTTCAGCAGCCCTCTTAACGCCCTCGCCTAATATTGCCCCGAACCCTTCTCTCCTACCGATGAGAACAACCATTTTAATTATGGCGTCCGGGTCACCCCACCTCAGCTCGACTCCTCCAGTGTCTTCCTTCGTCACTATGCCCTTCTCATAGCACTCCATCGCGAAGGCTATGGTGGCTCCAACCGATATTGTGTCTAAACCAAACCTGTTACATAGATCGTTCGCCTTAGCTATTGCCTCTAGATTATCATTCATGCATAATGAGCCCAAAGCCGCGATAGTTTCATATTCTGGGCCATAGCCCTCCAGCGGGGCATAGGGCCCCTCGCTTATCTTAACGTATCTCCCGCAGGCTACGGGGCAGGAGAAACAAGACTTTCTATCAGATAGAATTGTTTCAGCCATTTTCATGCCTGAGATTTTCTCAGCTCCGGGAAATCTCCCCATTGTCCAATTCTTTATTGGCAGGTTACCCATCTCCTCGAACGCTACAACGCCTCTCGATGTTCCATATTCCGTGAAAGCTTTCATCCTATCCTTCACAATCTCCACAATCTCTCTGCTTAGGCCAGCGAGCGCTTCAGGGTTAGCAACATCTATTCTCCGTGAACCCAGCACCGCTATGGCTTTCAGGTTCTTTGAACCCATAACTGCGCCTAAACCGCATCTCCCAGCAGCCCTACCGTTATCGCTTATAATGGAGGCTAATCTAACAAGTCTCTCGCCAGCTGGCCCAATAGATGCTACAGCCGCCTTTCTTTCACCCAAATCCTTCTTTATGGACTCGCATGCTGTAAACGTGTCCATGCCCCAAATGCCGCTGGCATCCCTAATTTCAACGCCGCCGTCATGTATCCAAAGATAGACCGGTTTCTCAGCTTTTCCATCCATCAGAAGCATATCGTACCCAGCACGCTTAAGCTCGATGCCGCTGTTGGCTGAAAAAATGGATTCGCCCCAAATATTTGTTAGAGGAGACCTTGAAACTATAATAGATTTGCAGGCAGCCGGCGCATTAGACCCCGTTAGCACCCCTGTGGCGAAAATAAGCTTGTTTTCCGGGCTTAAAGGCTCCACATCTCTATCAACCATCTCAAGCATAATCTTAGAGGATATTCCTAGACACCCAATTAATCTCCTAGCCAACGAGAGATCCAAGTTTTCCTCTTTAACGCGTCCGTTAGAAAGATTAACCTCCACGATTTTACCAGCGTATCCTCCAACCATTAGCAGCACCTCAACCCTTACTCTAAAAACTGTATAAAGTATTATTTCAGGATATTAAGCTTTAAAGTTTAAGCTGCCCATGTGGAAATAGAAGCATCAATTAGTTGGAGGGATCCGTTTTGTCCATGTTGAAGGGGAAACGCATTGTTTTCAAAGATATAGGTTTAGTTGAAGTAGAAGATTTCATCCCGGATAAACCCGGTCCTAAACAGGTGCTTATAGAGAGCGTTTCAACGTTAATTAGTCCCGGCACGGAGACAGCGTTTTTAATGGCTTTGCCGAATACGCCTGCAAAGTTCCCTATGTATCCGGGCTACTCGAATGCTGGAATAGTGTGCGCTAAAGGTGAAGCCGTTTCATCATTTAATGTGGGCGACAGAGTGGTTTCACAGAAACCTCATGCCAGCCACGTGCTCGCCGAAGAAAAAGAGATAGAGAAAATACCTAGCAATCTATCCTTTGACGAGGCGTCATTCTTCGCTTTAGCTTCCATAGCGATGCAAGGGATTAGAAAAGCGGACATAGAGATCGGAGAATCTGTTCTGGTTCTAGGTCAAGGGCTGGTTGGCAACTTAGCCCTACAATTATCGAAGCTGAGCGGAGGGATACCTGTAATAGGCGTCGACGTTTATGATTATAGGTTGGATGTGGCGAAGAAATGCGGCGCCGACGAAACATTGAATCCCAGCAAAGTAGACTTAAGGGACGCGGTGACGAAAATCACGGAGGGAAAGGGTGTCGACGTTGTCATTGAGGCTACAGGTAACCCGGACGCAATTCCCCTAGCGCTTGAACTTGTGGGAACGCGTGGAAGAGTCGTTCTTCTGGGCAGCCCAAGAGGCGTTTCAACAGTCAACTTTTATAGCTTGGTTCATAGGAAAGGCGCCATGATAATAGGGGCCCACAACAATGTTAGGCCATACTATGAGTCAAGCCGCAGGTTCTGGACGCAGAGAGATGATGTAAAACTAAGTTTGAAACTATTAAGCAGGGGGCTTCTAAAAGTTCGAGACCTAATTACTGAGAAAGTGCGGTTTGAGGCGGCGGCAAACGCGTACAGAAAGATCATTGAATCAAGGGAATCCACTCTGGGAATAATTTTAGAGTGGAAGAAAACATGAGTGTTCAGGCAGTAGATGCCTAAGTGTCATCTAGATCTGCTCAAGGTTTCAGCCTTAATCAATTCACCTATCTGAAGCTCATAGAGCTTTGCGAACAAGCCTCCTCTCTTCAGCAGCTCGTTATGTGTCCCTTCCTCAACTATTTTTCCTCCATCTAAAACTATGACTCTATCCGCTAGAAAAGTCGTCGAGAGCCTATGCGCGATTATTATGCATGTTCTGCCGCTTAAAAGCCTCTTTAAAGCCTCCTGCAACAAGCTCTCGGTGTAGGGGTCTACGCTGCTGGTCGCCTCATCAAGTATTATTATTTTCGGTTTCCGGAGAAGGGTTCTAGCAACATTTATCAGCTGCCTTTGCCCAACAGAGAGGTTAGCGCCGCCCTCAGACACCATCGTGTCAAGCCCCTCAGGCAGAGTTTTTATAATCGGCTCAAGCCCAAGATCATGTATAACCCTAATGATCTCCTCATCTTTGGCGTCGGGCTTACCGTAGCGAATATTCTCTCTAACAGTATCTTTGAAGAGTATCGGCTCCTGTGGAACCAAAGATATCTGCCTTCTAAGAGAACTCAACCTAATTTTCCTTATGTCTACACCATCTATAAGTATGCGTCCACCCTGGGGATCATATAGCCTTAATATAAGGTTCGCCAAGCTTGTCTTTCCAGCGCCCGTCGGCCCGACAACAGCTAGTATTTCCCCCGGGTTAACCTTAAGGTTAAAGTTCTCGAAGACTTTTGTCTCACCATATCCGAAGCTCACGTTTTCGAAGATTATTTCGCCGCTCTTAATCTCAAAGTCCACGGCGTCGCTTGAATCCTTAACTGATGGTTTCGTCTCAAGATACTCAAATATTCTTTCCGCGGCTGCTAGAGCTGACTGCAACATGTTATAGTACACGGTTAGAGTTATCACGGGATTAAAGAACATTTCCACATAGCTGTAGAAGGCTATTAGTGTACCTATCGTTGTCTCGCCACTTATGATCAGATGCCCGCCATAAAAAGCCAGTATAGCGACGGTTGCAGCCCTTATTATGCTTAAAACCGGACGTGTAAGCGCCATAACAAGCGTTGCCCTAATATTTGCGCGCATGGTTTCGTAGCTTACTCTTTCAAATCTTCTCAGGTCGACTTTATCCCTATCGGAGAAGGATTGCGAAACCCTCATGCCGGAGACTGTCTGCTCGATATTTGAGGTTAGTTCTCCAACCTTTGATCTAACCTCCCTGTAAGCCTTATAGCTTCTTCTGGCCAGAAATATTACTGAAATAATTATTAGCGGCACCAGAGACAGCGTTGCCAATGTGAGATTAACGTTCAGGCTCAGCATGGCGGCGACCGCTCCTATAATGGTTAAAGTGTTGAATACAGCGTCTATGAAGCCTGTGGTCGCCGTCTGCCCAACCGCTTCAACATCACTAGTAAATCTAGATATGATTTGGCCAGCTGGCATGGATGAGAAGAAGGCGTAGTCTAACTCCACTGAATGGGCGAAAAGAGAAACACGTAAATCGTAGAGGAGCCTCTGCGTTAACCACGCGATGCTATAGGTTCTAATAACCCCCAGAAGCCAGCTGCATACCGCTATAGCCGCGAGAATAGATGCATATAGCACTAGAACGTTCGGGTTTCTAGCAATTATCCCCTCATCCACGATCTTTCGTCCAATATACGGTCCTAAAACGTTCAGAATCAGAACCGCTGAGGCTGCAAAGATAAAGATTAATAGCCTAGCCTTATACCGCCATATAAGCCTCATAAGTCTAGCAATTATTTTGATCGGGGAGCTCTTAGGCTTCCCCTCAGCGCCCTCCCTCGCGTATCTGGCTAATACCCACCCCAATTCCTACAACCCTCCAGCAAATCCTTCCTGATGAGCGAACTGAGCGTTATATAGTCTCGCATACGCTCCATTAAGCTTCATTAAGTCTTCATGCCTACCTTCCTCAACGATTCTACCGTCCTCTAAAACCATTATTCTATCCGCCATCTTAAGCATCGAGAGCCTCTGGGTCACTATGATCACGGTTCTACCCTCAACGAGCTTTTTTAAGGCTTCAAGAACCATGCTCTCCGTTTCAGCATCAAGGTTCGACGTAGGGTCATCTAGAATCAGTATTTTCGGATTAATTATAAGCGTTCTCGCTATGGCTATCCTCTGTCTCTGCCCTCCTGAAAGCGTTACGCCTCTCTCCGCAATATTCGTCTCATATTTCTTAGGCAGGCTGATTATGAAGTCGTGGATCCCCGCAGCCTTAGCGGCCTCAATCACCTCGCTCATGGAGGCATCAGGCCTACCGTACGTTATATTATCTTTTATTGTCCCGGAGAAAAGCATAGTGTCTTGGTGAACTATCCCAACATGTTTCCTAAGAGATTTAATTTTAATGTTTTTTATGTCTACGCCATCTATAAGTATGCGTCCGCTTATAGGGTCATAAAATCTTGGTATGAGTTTAATCAGGGTTGATTTTCCCGAACCTGTTGGGCCAACTATGGCGACCTTCTCTCCGGGTTTAACCTCAAAACTAACATCTTTTATTATAGGTTTATCGTGACTATACCCGAATGTAACGTTTTCAAATTTTATGTGGCCCTTAACCTCCTTTAAATCGATGGCTCCGGGCTGGTCTTTAACTTCGGGCTCTTTATCAAGCACCTCAAATATTCTGGATGCTGAAACTGATGCCCTCTGATAATCTAGGACGAAGAAACCTAGCCCGATTAACGGCCAATTGAGCATGGAAAGATATAATATGAATGCTACGATGTCCCCTATGCTTAAAACCCCTGAAACAGCTTTAAACCCACCATATAAGTAGACTACTAGCTGAATGGCCGCTGAAACAAGCCCTATTGAAGGCCACGATATTGAGGCATACTTTTGAAACCTCATGTTTAAGTCGTATACGCTATCTAATCTAGATCTATAGATCTTTCCGAAAACGTCCTCTATTCCAAGAGCCTTTAGGATCTTCACCGTAGAAGTATATTCTTGCACAACGCTGTTGAATTGGCTCATCGCTCTCCAGCTGTTTTCAAGTATTGGGTAAACCTTCCTATTGAATGAGATCGTTATCAGCGCTATAAATGGCAGCAGGGATATCGCTGTTAGAGTTAACTCAACGTTCAGAGATAAAAGTATGTAGAGCGCGATTGAGCATGAGAAGATCACGCTCAGCAGCGGCATGGTTGCGAAGCTTATGAAGCGATTTAAATTATCCATGTCGTTAGTCACCCTAACAATTATTTCACCAATGTCCACCTTATCGTAGAAACCATAAGAAAGCTCGTGCAGATGATTGTAAAGGTCTAATCTGAGCCTATAAGTTGTCTTCTGGGCCATTGTTTCGAAAAGGTATCTAACGATGAACGCTGAAAGCCCTTCCAGAAAAGTTAACCCGATAACAGATAGCGATAAGGGGAGAAGTTTACTAGCATCGTAAGAAACTACGGAGTTTAATAGTTCCCTAACATACCACGGTATCATCATTGCAAAGATCGTTGAGGCGAAAGAAAAACCTATGGCGGGTATCAGAATCTTCCATTCCTTAATCACGTATCTATAAACCCTAAGTATCGGCGATTTAGCCATTGTTTTTCAACCTTAATTATTCACATCTTATCCAATAAACGTTGAGTTTATAGCAATATATCAATGTTGATGTCAAATTTGACATTCAGTAATATAAACTTAACTTAAATAAAGTCCCATTCGGTTGAGGAAAGCGCTCTCAAATAGAATAATGGGGGCAGGCAGAGGCATGATAAAAGTTGGCTAGGCGATAATATTATAGTCGGATTCGCCAAAAATACGATATAGGAGCATCTGGAATAGATGGGGTTAAGTTTATGATCATCAGTAGATTTAACTGCGTCCTAGCAACATTGCTTCATGAAGAGCCGCCGATTACACCCCAAGTTTTAGATTTTACGAATGAGGCATCTAGAGCCAAATTTATTCCGTTAGCAGAGTTAGGCGCCACTGGTTCAGAGTTGAAAGGATTGGATATGGCTATAAAAATAGCCGATTACATGGATAATTTTATAATTGGGGTGGCGAACGCCGGGTTTAAAATAAAAAGAGTGATTGAGTCTGGTGAAGAATGGAGGATTGTTGAGTGGGAGACTGGCGCTAAATGGCGCGTAGGAACGGAGAAAAATGTGTGGGCGCGACAATACATAGACTACCCGGTTAAAACCGAAGAGGACTTAGATAAAATGGAACTTCCAGACCCTGAAGACCCATCAAGATATGAGGGTGTCGAGAAAGCCATAAAATACGTGGTTGAGAAGGGTTTCTTTCCTTCATGCAGCATAAACGGCTTCTTCTCAGGGATCTGGTATTTTCTAAGAGGCCCCCTAGAAACAATCCTAAAAGACATCTATATGAGAAGGGATTTCTACAGGAAACTTATCGCTAAGATAGGTGAATTTAACCTAAAAGCCGAAAAGAACCTGCTTGAGAGAGGCGCCATGATGATAGAATGGCCTGATGACCTAGGCCATTCCCGTGGAACATTCATGAGCCCAAAACTCTATGAGGATCTCATATTTCCATGGCATGCAAGAGCCATAGATCTAGCGCATAAGTATAGTGCGTTCGTCAACATGCATAGTCATGGCAAGATTGACGCTTTAGTTCCGCTTCTCGTCAGGGCTAAGCTAGATATGCTTAACCCTGTGGGCCCCACCGATAACATGGATTTAAAGGAACTAAAGGAGAGATATGGTGGCGACCTCTGTTTTCTGGGAGGCTTAAGTAAAAACATCGGTCTCATGGGTGCCGCCGATCTTAAAGAGCATCTACTTGATAGACTTAGAATTGGAGCGCCGGGAGGTGGATTTATCTTAGGCTCTGAGGGCGGCATACCTATTGAGATGAGCATAGAAAACTTCAATCTGCTGTTGAAAGCAAGTAGAAAATATAGGAGGAATAGTCCGTTTTCCTAACGAAAAAAGATTTAAAGGAAATTTTACTCGTATTTCCCGTATTTTTTGACTAAATCTATAACCCTTTTGTAGTTTTGAAAGCTGACGTTTTTTGGAACGGAGTGATCTGAGTGATAAATGTATCCTCCGCCTTCCTTTGCTATCGGAATCTTCTTTTTTATCTCTTCCTCTATCGGCTTCGGGTCGTCGAGAGCCATAAGCCTTACGTCTATGCCGCCCATAAACGTCATCTTGTCACCGTATTTCTCCTTCAGCTCCACAAGATCCATTCCAGCTTTTACTTCAAGGGGCTGCAGGCAGTCAATCCCTTCCTCAATAAAATATGGGATAAGGTCTTTCACACGCCCACAGCAGTGCAAGAACACGTACATGCCGTGGCTATGGAAGAAGCGGCATAGCTCCTTAAACACCGGATGAAGCTGCTCTTCAAAATGTCTGGGCGAGAAGAATAATCCGCCCCTATAACCTAAGTCGCAGTAAAGGAAGGCCCCGTCGAACTTGAAACCCCCTCTCATCATTCGTTCACACATTTCCATGACTAGCTTAGCATCAGTCCAATACATGTCAATAACCCAATCCGGCTCCCTAATGATCGCCTTCAACAGCCTCTCCGATGCGACATAACTCTGTATTTTATCGTATCCTACAGCGGCCCCATACATTATGAAGCGTCCGCGACTGTTCTCACGATGAAAAGACTGCAGCCCTGTTACCCAGTCAACCCTGTAGTCGTCGGCTTTAAGTCTAGGCTTAATTTTCTCCCAGTCTTCCCTGCTTTTACAGGGATAATCAATGATCATCGGCGTCGTAGAATAATCCTTGTGGTTTTTCCTTATTCCGCCAAAAGAGTTTCTTTCCACAATGTACTCTTCATTCTCGTATAAAACCTCAACGGGGAAACGCGGACTTGTATCGGCGCTAAAAATAGCGATCTCATACCCAAAGTAGTCTGCGGGCGAAACCCCGGAGGGCAACCCCTCAGATCTCCAGCGATCTACTGTTGCTGCCCAAGGGCTATCATGAATTGGAATACGGTCCGCTTCACGGTGCTCTAAAATTAGTTTGATTCTTTCCCGCGGTTTCAGCTCGTTCTTCATGCAAGGTCACTTTGAGGAAACCCATGACCTACATATGTTTACGCCTTCAACAGCGTCCCTCGCCGCAGCGTCGGCGCCAATTTTATCCGCGAACTCCTTTGTTATCGGTGCTCCACCAATGATTACCTTCACTTTATCTCTCAGCCCAGCGTCTTTAAGCGCCTTTATAATGTTCTCCATTTCAATCATTGTTGTCGTCAGTAGGGCCGACATGCCAACTATATCCGGGTTGTTTTCCCTAACAGCCTCAACGAATTTCTCGGGTGAAACGTCTACTCCCAGATCTATGACTTCAAAACCAGCGGCTGTCAGCAGCGTGGCGACAATGTTTTTGCCAATGTCATGCAAGTCTCCTCGAACAGTTCCGAGAACTACTTTGCCAATCTTCTTTACTTCGCCGCTCTTTAAATGGGGCTCTAAAACCTTCATGCCCTCTTTCATCACTTCGCCAGCCATTATTAACTCGGCTAAAAAGTACTCATTTCTCTCATACTTCTCGCCAACTATCTCCATGCCCCTAGACATTCCTTTCATCACAATATCGTATGCTGATATACCGGCTTCAAGCGCCTCCATACAAAGTCTCTGAATATTATCAATATCTAAGTTTACAATAGCGTCTCTAATCTTATTTAGAATCTCATCTTTACTGCTCATATTTAACACCACAAAAAGAAGAAGATTATACCTGCTTAAAAATCTTGTCAAACCTAAAAGCATATTATGCGCGCTAAAACCGAGCTTTAACAAAAAAATGGCTCTTTATACTTCATACTCCTTTTCTCTTTCAGGTAAAGTTATCTCACTTCCCAGATCCCCAACAAATTTTTTAAAGAGCTTAACGTATGTTCCATGAATAGGGAATACTTTTCTAGGCTTAACGATCTCCAAGAATTTTCTGAGATGTAGCGGTATTATGTGTCCTGAAACATGCACATGGTATTGCGGAAGACCATAATGTTCAAGCCAGTTTAACAGCCTGTTGAAATCTATCTCCATCTCCTCATTGAATGGTTCAGACGCAGAAAGAATGTAGCAGCTTCCAGGCGAGGGGCTAATGTCAACAAGCCAGCTTAAATCGAAAAATGACATGTAAAGTATTATTTTATCCTGCATTTCCGAGATCTCACGGGGGCTTATCAGTTCACCTAAATTCATAACCTCCTGCTCCCATCGAAAATACCTTTTCTTCTCCTTTTGAAATATTAGAATGGAGCCGTCAGTAATCTTGGGAACATTCAGGTGGGGGTCGGATTCAAGTTTATGCAACAGGTAGGCTTGCTTCAAAGATATTGCAAGCACTCTATTGTTTCTTAAAGCGACTTCATAGAATGATCTTAACCTATCGATGTCTGCGCATGCAAACTCTGTTAGAACTAGTTTTGGGGTGTTGCTGACTAAGCTATTGATTTTTGACATAACCTCGCTTTCCGAGGAAACCTCAACCTCAGTCATGTTTGTGTTCTCGCATATGAGAACCTCAACCCTCTCACTGGCTGAATATGACGCTAAATCCTCTGTTAGCTCAGGCTTTGAACCATGCCACCTGAAATCACCAGTGTAGACAATTGAGCCTGAAGACGTGTGGATTATGAATCCGTAAGAGCCTGGAACCGAATGGTCGACGTGTATTGGAATGATCTCTATAGAGCCGACTTTAATTTTGTCGCCAGTGCGGAAAGTTTTAAACTTGACCCCTTCGAAGTTGAACTCTACGCTTGCCGGATGTACGTCGCTTAACGCGTTAAGTATCTTAGCCGTTGTCTCGCCGCAGTATATTGGTATATTCCTCTTTAAAAATGATATGTGAGCCATGTGATCCATGTGTGAATGCGAGAGGAAAACCGCGTCTATATTGGGATCTGCTTCCTCGAAAAGATACGCCCCCTTCAAATCCGGCAGTATCCCAAGCTTTATCAGATCTAGACCGCTCTTAGGCGAAAGAAAAGGCGTCGAATAAAACTTGTCCCTTAACGCGAAGGATGCGCCAAAATCTAAGAGAATTCGCGTGTCTCCATCGGTTATGAGAATTTTATTTCCGCCAACCTCGTTTACTCCGCCATAGAAAGTTATCTTCACACTCAATTTAGCCCCTCAACATAAATAGGTTTTTACTTTGTTATTATGTCTTCCTATAACTCAATATTGCTCATGATGCGCCCTCTCAGATTTTAGAATTTTCCTGCAGGTATCGGAGATAGCGAATATTACGTGTGGAGGAACGAGAAGCCCGAACACTTTTATGTAGCGGGGTGAGAGAGCCCTTTTTACAACCTCTACCTTGCCGCCAAGCTCGAGATATCCCTCTATAAACTTGTTCACGATTTCTTCAATATGCCTAGGCGGCGAAAACTGTGCGTAATGCCCGAGATAATATAGGAATTCAGCTATATCCCAAGATTGATCTCCTCCCCTTTCAGCCTGCTCAAGATCCAAGAAAAATATTCTTTCATCCGACGACAGCAGTATATTTTCCGGTTTACAATCGCCGATAGCTACGCCTAAACTATGAACCTTTGCCATCTCTTCCCCAACCTGTCTAATAATTTTGAGCATCTTAATTTTGCTGTCGCTGTTCTCTCCACTCTTAAACAGAAGTTTGATCACTTTAGATAAACTGGTTCCCTCTATAAATTCTCGGAAAAGCAGCTTCTCCTCGGGGGCTACATAGACTATTTTTGGAACATTTATCCCGTTTTTTAACAGAAAATTGTTTAAGGCATATTCCCTTTCAAGCCTGCTTTTTCCCAAGATGGCGAAGTCCCTTGTTCCTAAAGTCCACAATGCTAGCGGAAACCATTTCCATCCATACCAATCTTTAAATATCTTGATAACTATTCTCTCCTCCTTCTCGCAGCCAGAAATTCTTAGCAGGTATACGCTGTTTAGAACTCCTCCCAGCCTTTTAATTTCATGTTTTAAAGCATGTTTTTGAGACATATGTTTTTTGAGAAATTCCTCTATCGTTATTTTCTCTGTGAACGGTGTTATTCCGGAGGATGTTGGCACAAAAATATATTTTCTTGGATCTTCAAGCTTAAACATGATTTTTCTGGCGGTTCCAAAATTAGCCACATGCTTCCTATAAATTCTATATTCATCTAGGAACGGGTTCACGATACTTGGGAGAACCCTAAGAACATGACGTAAAATGCTGATACGTATATTTTTAAACAGTCTCGTAAAACGCCAAGCAATTTTCTTTCTTAGAAAAGACTTTACATAATCCTCTGAGATTTTAAAGGTATCATTAAAAGTTTGAATTTTCCCCTCACTAGCAAGTTCCTTTAAGGCTTCAGTGAAACCCCGCATAATTAAGGCATAGTTTCTCTCTTTTACATCAGATCTGGTGACGTTAAGAAACCTATAAATTATTAGTGGGAATAAGGAGGCTCTTCGTCTCATGCTCTCAAACATTAAGTATTCGGGCTTAATGATGAATTCTCTCGACATTTCTGGAAAGCTTAAAATCAGGTTTCTTAAAATGCTGTCAGCAACCCTCTTTTTGAACTTAGCTTCCTGTCTCCATAGGTATTCTTCATTAAATATGGGTTCGTAAGGAGTCATTAAGATATCGGCAAGTATGCCGCCCAACCCTTCATTTTCCACATCTTTCTCAAACGTTTTCCTGTCAGCTATGAGGAGCCGAGTTTTCACTGAGCCAAATCTTCTTGAATAATGCTTCAAAATAGGTTTACTTGACTCCACAATAATTAAAATGTTTACCGCAGTTTTTTCATCAGCATAGCCACCGGCATGCGGGCCATATATTAGGGCAGCCAAAGAATCCAGATTTTCTTCCCTTAAGAAGGATTCAATAAATGCTTCTATGCTGTTTCTCTCTAATTCGACAAACATATTTTTGTCTTTCCGAAACAATAGTTGTCTTTCTGGCTAATAACTATTATCATAATTATGGGGAAATAAAGGATGACTAACGGCGAAAAAGCGCGGAGGATTACGCTTACCGCGAAGGCTATAGAGACAGGTTACTGGATGCCAAGAGACGATTACTTAGAGAAAATAGCGGCTTCCGTTGAGGGAAAAATCTCTGATGGCGACATACTCGTAGTCTCGGAGAAGGCTATATCCGTGGCTAAGGGGCTTATAGTCGACGAAAAGAAAGTTAAACCCGGCCTCCTAGCGCGTTTTTTAGCCAGAGTCTGGATGAGGTTTTTCTGGGGCTATTTTCTAGGGCAACTATGCCGTATGAAGAAGATAAATGTGGAGCGGTTGAGAAAATACCCGTTGAAAGAAGGATCGGCTCATAAAGAGGTGGCTTTAAGATACGCTGGCTTTCTTCATGCTCTCATGTGGGGTTCTGAAGGCGGAATTGATGGAAGCAACCTTCCCTACGCGTATGTCAGCCTGCCTCTAGAAAAACCGCAGAAAGTAGCTGAAGAGATTCAGGGTTATTTGGAGAAAAGATTGAAGAGGAAAGTGGCCGTCATGATAGTTGACACCGATAAAACATACTCTCTGGGAAACTTTCATTTCACGCATAGGCCAAACCCGATGAAGGGTATTCGCACGCTCCCCGGCGTCATAGCATACGTTATTGGCAGAGCCTTAAAGCTTAAGCAGAGACCTACGCCCTTGGCTTTAGCTGGTGTGGTGATTGACGTGAATTTGGCGTTGGAGGTAGCTAGGGCGGCTGAGAAGGAGAGGGGTTTTGGAGCGGGGCGAACTGTTTGGGATATGGCTGAAAAATTTCATGTCGGTCTAACGGAAGTTACTTGGAGCATGCTTAAAAGATTTAAGCACAAACCCATAGTTATAGTTAGGGTTCTTAAATCCGAAAAATGAGGGAAAAAGTAAAAATATTGTCACGTTAATTAGTTACGTTTAGTTCCGGCTGAGGAATCGTATGTCAAGCCTTGAACGGAAGCTTGAGAAGATCAACTGCATAATTGAGAAGTTAAAGAGCGAGGCTTCCATGGGCGCCCTACTTATAGTCGAAGGAGAAAAAGACGTGAAAGCTCTTAGAGAAATAGGGATCATAAACGGCGTCATAGCCATAAAATCATGTGGAAAGAGCCTCCCGGAGATTGTAGATGAGATAATCTCTACCGGTAGCAGGGAAATTATATTGCTCATGGATTTCGATAGGCGTGGGAAGGAGATCACCAAGCGTTTAGCAAAATCCCTCGAGGCAGCGAGAATCAGGGTGGAGTTAAGCTTTTGGCAGTCTCTTTCAAACCTGCTCGGCAACGACATAAAAGATATTGAAGGATTATCTACGTACATAAGAACATTAAGAAGAAAGGTTGAAAATTGTTGGGTTGATTGATCGCAGGGTCTAATATTATCTTCTGCTATAAGTGGGGGCTTTACCGTTTCGCTTTAACCTAGTCTTCTATTATAGCTGCCATGTTTTCGACCAGCCTTCAGCATAGCCAAATAGTTTTCGGGTTTAACTCCATGATGTATGACATTGCTTGAACATAGGACATAACCTCCTCCAGGCGCTGCCTTCATTATGCAATCTATTGTTTCTTCCATAACGTCTTTTATACTTCCAAAGACCAAGGTTTTTGCGCAGTCTACGTTCCCTAGGAGACAGATCTTATGTCCATATTTCTCCTTTAGCTCGCCTAGATCCATGCCAGAGCTTTTATCTATTTCACAGTAACCATCTACCCCTGAACTTATTAGAAAGTCGTCGGCTATTGGCCATATATTTCCGTCTGAGCGGTTAACGACAAAAACGCCTCTCCTATGAAAAATATCTGAATGCATTCTTTGATAGGGAAGCAGAAACTCCCTATACATTCTGGGCGAAAGCATAGGTCCATGCCTATAAGCGAGGTCGCCTCCGTCTAACACTGCGTCTGCTCCTAAATCGATTTCCATCTTCACCACTTCGATAACCCTTCTATTATAGGCGTCTAGATATTCCCTCATCAAGCCTGGTTTAGTGTACAACCATTTTAACGCAAGATCAGTCCATCCTCTTCCATGCCAATCAAACAAAGTGCATCCGACGAAGATGAATAGATCAAGATTCCTTCTTCTCAACTCTTCTTTGACCCTTTTGAAGACATAAAAGTTTTCTGGACCCATATTTAATGGCTCTCTTAGCTCTTCAATCCTACGCTTTAAGCCCTCAATACCCCTCTCACGGATCTCGAGGTCAATGGTCATTAGTTCATTGCTGCCAGAAAAATAGTAAATGGCAACCCCATCGCCCCGCCACTCATTTTCTGAAATGCGCGTATAGGGAGTGAAATCGCCGGGAGCTATATTTGAACCTAAGACAAGAGCGTCCAGCTTAAGCTTTCTGGCCAAGTCGACATAGTCTTCAACCATCCTATCTAGCAGACTGCAGCTCATTTCTCCCTTCTCAAGAATCTCGAGAAGCAGCCTCTTATTGTTAATGGTGCAGCTCCGGCCCAAGACAGCTTCAGATGTTGGGGGCTGAATTTCCTGCTCAAACACTGGCACTCTGTCAGGCTCTTCAAGACAGAAAACCCGGATCATTCTTTCCCTGGGAGTTAACATACTTTTCCCTTCCCATCCATGTTGGCAGCGCCTGCTCTTCGCAGGGTTACTTAGATCTCTAGAAGATAAGCAAAGTTAAGAATATATGTTTGATCAACATATATTCTTATACGTTGGCTGGTGGTGAATTAAAGTCAACAGATGGATTGTTTAAGAGAAATAAAATAGTGTTCGTGAGGTTTGACGGCTTATGACATCACCATTACCCGCTATTAAATATGTGATTCGAGCGAAATTTGAGGTTGATGGAGTAGTTGAGAAACCTGACGTTATAGGTGCCGTGTTCGGGCAAACAGAAGGACTTTTCGGCGCGGAATTAGATTTAAGGGAGCTCCAAAAAACCGGGAGAATTGGCAGAATAGAGGTGGAAATCGCCTCCCAAAAGGACAATAAAACTGTTGGAACAATAGTTATACCGACAAGCCTAGATAAAGTCTCAACAGCAATAATAGCTGCGAGCGTTGAAAGCATAGATAGGGTTGGGCCATGCGCAGCCCGCGTTTCTCTAGAAAAAATCGAGGATGTTAGAGAGACAAAACGTAAAGCGATAATTGAGAGAGCTAAGGAGATACTGCACAAATGGAGCCTAGAAACGATGCCTGAAACAGAGGAGATATTTCGTGAGGTTGCAGAAATACTTAGGTCACCTAAGATTAGAGAGTATGGTCCAGAGAGACTTCCAGCTGGTCCGGATGTTGACTCAGCTAAAGATATTATTATTGTTGAGGGTAGAGCTGACGTAATAAATCTTGTGAAGCACGGAATATACAACGTTATAGCCTTGGAGGGCGTAAAGATACCGGAAACAGTAATTAAATTAACCAAGGAGAAAGAGGCAACAGCCTTCCTCGACGGGGATCATGGCGGCGACCTAATCCTTAAAGAACTGCTGCAGGTTGCAAACATAAAGTATGTGGCTAGAGCTCCAAGGGGGAAAGAGGTTGAAGATTTAACCGCGAAGGAGATTGAGATCGCCCTGCAGAATAAGGTTCCGGTTGGAGAAATAATTGAGCGAAGGAAGAAGAGGAAGAAGGTGCTTATGCCTAGGGAGATAGCTGAGGCTGCCCAAAGCCTTAAGGGAACCTTTGAGGCCGTGCTATTTAACGATAGGATGGAGCAGATAGGTAGGCTTCCAGTGAGCGAGCTCGCCGATAAATTAAAAGAGTTTGAGGGAGTAAACACCGTGGTTTTTGACGGCATAATAACCCAGAGGCTCGTCGATATAGCTAGCGAAAAGAACATTAAGTATCTTATAGCGGCGCGTATATCAGAAATTGTTAAGCAGCCTTTGAGCGTGAACCTGCTAACTTTTGACGATATACTTGACTAGCCGCCCATAACGCTAATACTCTTCTATTTTTTGCCTAGAAAATCAAAGAGGGTTTGCGCTTTAGCGGATTTAGGCGGCAGCAAATCGCTTTCCTTAACGTTAAAGAGTGATAATATTCTTAGTGCCGCTGGAATAATCTGGTTGGTTATATAATATTCTATATCTATATCACTGTATGAGGCGAAAATATATGGTTTAGCCCGCTCATAAAGCTTGCCTGAACCTGTAGATATAATGAAACCCACCTTATCTCCAACGTTTAGCACCCAGCCCTCCTTCTGGAGCAGTTTGGCGGCTTCGACATGGGGGGCTTTAACCTCGTATTCCTCCAAATTTTTCGTTAAGGTCTTCCATATAATCAAGTCTTTAAATGGAACTTTCCTTTCTCTTAGATCCGCTATATATCTGCGCACGTACTCTACGGCTCCCTTAACCGATTGCTCCTTCAGTATTATCTCTAAAACCTTCTCCTGTATATTTTTAGCAACGTTAGCCCAGTCTCCTCTAACAACTTCTAACCCAACCATATCGAGCCTGCCGTCCGGCATTAGCCCGCAGTAGCGCTTCTTTGCTTCGGTGAAAAGGGCGCGCAAATATATTTTATCTGGCTTAATCTCTAACCCCAATTTTTCCCCAATCATTTTAGATAGGCTCTCAATCTTCTCAGGATCGTTTTTCACAAATATGCTGTCTGTGTCGCCGTAAATCACCTCTAAGCCTAAGCTTTTAGCCATTTTTATAGCATTCATTATAATATATCTACCCCAAGCCGTAACAGCTTCAGCCACAGGCTTAATATACCATCTTGCACCTATCCAACCAGCGTAACCATAGGTTGCGTTCGCGATCACTTTAATCGCTTTCTGCCGCGCGTCCAGCAGCCTATATTCAGGGCTTCTCAAATCTATTTTCTTAAGGTCCTCACGTATCTTGTCTCTAGCCTTAACGAGCTTTGATAAAACCTCAGAGTAAAAGCCACGCGGCTCCTTCCTAAACCTATGATTAACCTCCGGCGCCGCGTAAGCTCCAGACGGAGGCTCCGGCTCTTCGGGCGGAATATACGTGTCAGGTGAAACGTTAAAGGTTATCATTATGCTGGGATACATGGATTTAAAGTCTAAAACGGCGACATCATTATGTATTCCGGGCTTAGGCTCCAGAACTATTGCTCCAGCATATGGGATGTATGGTCTCTCAAGCCTTTTCGGAGTTAATTCACCGATCTGATAGGCGTGACGTATCAGAAACCATTCAACTCTAAAGCCTACTGCTGCTGTGCCAACGTGATCCAGCGGTAAGCCAACTAGGCTAGAAAGCTGAACCGCAAAATCAATTATGCGCTCTATAACCCCCATCACGCATCTAGCGTTCTCCCTTGAGAACTTCAATAAAATTGGCCTTTTCCTCTCATCCTCCCAATACTGCGCAACCTCAAAATCCTCAATTAGAGTTCTTTCCCCAATCTTCATGACGCCTAAGTAATCAGCGATATTCTCCAGAGTCTTTATCTTAACTTCAGGAAACTCATCGGCATAATCAAATAGGTCTATGTGCGCTCTGCCAGTTATCGACATGTGGCCATACGTGCTTGTATGAGGCTCAGCGTCCGTCCTGCCTATTTTCAGAGTTAGACCGTTTTTTCTCGCACGCACCATCAAATACTGAATATCTCTTCTGTTGGTTTCAAACCCAACAATTATGTCGGGATCAAACTCCCTCACATAATTGATGAAAGCCTCAATAATCTCGCCATCATCTCCGGAGGGATCGGCGACAAACTGCTTTTCCTCACCAGCATTCGTGGCCACCGATATTACGACAACAGGGTTTATCTCAGGCTTCGGAGAACCTTTACGGCTATAAAACGCCGTTGAAAAGCCCATAATTCTTAAATCCGGCATCTTAATAACATCCGGGAGATATCTGGGCCTAGATTTCGCCAGCAGCACCTTCTCGACTTGCACACCCATGATATTAGGGGTTTCGTCAGCTTCAACTTCATGCCAGCCGCAGGGAACAACATTATTGTCTATTAAGTAGCGCATTGAGTATCTAATGTCGTCTTCTAGGCAGCTCTCAACTCCCCTAATTTTCGAAATGTACTTCACGTATTCTGGAACCAGTTCCGGATCTTGGCAGTAAACCTTTACAGCCCTTATGGGTTTTCCAAAAAATCTTCGGTCAACCACTTCTAGGCCCGTAATGAATGGCAGGCTAGTTTTCGCCAATTCTATCCTTTCAGCTATTTTTTCAGGATCCTCGCCAAGTGCTGGCAAAACGTAGAAGTATGTTGGGAAACCCCTGTCTATCACTAGGACTCTCTCCCCATTTTCGCTAACGCCCCAAAGCCAGATCTCCGGCTGATGATCTTTCACCTCGTAGTTTATGTCCAGTAGCCAGAAACGGTGTGTAGGCAATTCTCCCTCCACCTAAAATTAATTTAGGCTGATGAGGAAGATTAAGGTTTAGTTCTAGCTGAGACAGATAAGGTATTGTTTAGGCAAAGATGCAAGTTTATATGACCGGCACCTTATCTATTTGACTTAGTTGAAAAATGTATAGTGAATCTACTCTTGATTCAGAGACCTTAATCATCGAAGGGAAGACTGGTTTAGGAAGAACCATCTATATTGAAAACTATGGTTGCGCAGCGAATAAAGCTGACCTCGAAATAATGCTTGCATATATTTTTCGCTCAGGCTATAGCCCAGTCAGTAAACCCGAAGAAGCCAACGTGATTCTAATGAATACTTGCGGCGTTAAAAAGCCCACTGAAGACCGCATATTGAGTAGGCTGCGGGCGCTGAGCAACCTCGATAAACCAATCATAGTGGCAGGCTGCCTACCAAAAATAAACCTTAATGCGATAATGAAGGCTTCCCAAAACATATCGGCGGTTTTAGATCCATATAGCGTTGACAAGATTGGTTTAGCGTTGAAAGCCGCGGAAAAAAATGAGAGGGGAAGAATTCTCTTTTCCGAAAAACCAGTTATTAAGGTTGGGCAGCCGAAGATCAGGGTTAATCAAGCGATTGAAATTATTCCTATAGCCGAGGGATGTTTAGGCGCATGCTCGTTTTGCTGCGTTAGATTTGCCAGAGGCGTGCTCTTCTCTTATCCAAAAGAGCTCATAGTGGAAAGGCTTAAGGAAGCCGTTTCTGAGGGGGTTAAGGAGGTTTGGTTGACATCCCAAGATAACGGAGCATATGGATTAGATGCTGGCACAAATCTTGTTGATCTACTTAAAGAGTGCTGTCGCATTGGCGGCAGATTCTTCATAAGGGTTGGCATGATGAACCCAAACCATGCTATAAGGATGTTGCCTGAACTAATAGATGTCTATAAAGACGAGCGGATCTTCAAGTTTCTTCATCTGCCGGTTCAAAGCGGAGATAACGATGTTTTAAAGATGATGAACCGTAAATACACCGTTGAGGAATTTAAGGCTATAGTCAAAGCATTCAGAAAGGATTTTCCAGACATCACCATCGCCACAGACATCATATGTGGTTTTCCGGGAGAAAGCAGGGAGGCATTTGAAAAGACCCTAAGGCTAGTGGAGGAGGTTGAACCGGATGTGGTTAACATATCTAAGTTCTTCCCTAGGCCGAACACGTTGGCCGCTAGAATGAGGCAGGTTGAGAGCAAAGAGGTCGCTTACAGAAGCCGTTTAATGACAAATGCTGCGAATAAAATCTCTTTGAAGAGAAACTATAGGTGGGTTGGATGGAGGGGTGAAGTGCTTGTTGACGAGAAGGGGCAGGGAGACTCATGGATTGGAAGAAACTATGCTTATAAACCGATAGTTGTTAAGAGTGGGGAGAATCTGCTTGGAAAATTCATTAGTGTTGAGGTAACAGCGGCCCACGTAAACTATTTAGAAGCGGAAGTAATACGGTCTGGATGAAAAGAACGCTTATGGAGATGCAAGTTTCTTGAACATATGTTGAGCGTTACGCAGCATGTTTGTATTATTGTTAAAGAATATGTAGACTTTTTCAGGGCTGGTTCTCAGAATTTTTTCTTTCACATCCGCCAGCTCTTCATCGCTATAGTTATGGGAGTACCAAAAGGTTCTTCCATGCATTCTCAAATATATTGTGCCATTAATGTTAAAAATTTCTCTTGGAAAGTCTGGCGAATCAACGCTTACAAGAGCCATGCCGAGATTGGAAGCCCATTTAACGGTGTTCTCATTAAACCATGAGAGATCTCTGACTTCTAGGACGAATCTTTGCCCGATTTCGGTTCTAGCGAAGAACTTCTCTATCCTTTGAGCATAAGATGCTTTAATTGACGGCGGAAGCTGGAAGAGGTAGAAGTCTATTAAATGATCCATGACGCTAAATAGTTCTTTGAACCTAAGCCATAATTCAAAGGCCCTATCATTGAATTTAAATACATGGGTTATCAACCTGTTAACTTTAATAGCCCATTTAAGCCTTTCACCCTTAACTCTCCAAGTCTTTACAGCGTTTAAAGAAGGAAACCTATAAAAGCTCGCGTTCAGCTCCACGGCGTTTAAACCAGAATTTTGAACATACCAGTCTAGGTTTCCTCCCGTATTCCAGCCATACATCCATCCGGATGTTCCCACGTAGACCTCCAATCAAACCACCATTATCACAATCACAGTATCATAAAACAGCTAACAGGACAATATATACTTCAGAGCATTTTAAATATCTTAAAATCGAAAATTGAGACCGTGATCCATATGGCGAGGATGCGAGGCATATTTCTAGATAAAAGCGTCGCCAAAATAGTTGAGGCAGACATCCCGAAGCCGAGGAGAAACGAAGTATTAATAGAGACCAAGGCTTGCGGGATATGCATGGGGGAAGTCTACGTATTTCAAGGGAAGCTCCCCGGAGGAAAAATTATGGGTCATGAGGGTGTAGGGATCGTTGCCGAGGTCGGAGAAGATGTTAAAGACATTAAGCCCGGAGATAAGGTTACGGCGCTCGGTGGACCAGCCTTTGCCGAGTACTATAAGACGGAGAGACGGAACGTGGCGAAGATCCCTGAAAATATCGATGAAAAAGATTTAATCTATTGGGTCTCGGAGCCATTAGCCTGCGCTGTTACAGGGATAAAGGGTTCTAATATTAGGGTAGGCGACAAAGTCTGTATTGTCGGTTGCGGCTACATGGGTCTACTATTAATTCAACTCGTACCGAAGGATACTGTCGGCGAGATCGTCGCGATCGATATTAGAGACAAATGTCTAGATCTAGCTAAGAAGTTCGGGGTTAAGCACACTCTTAACCCTTCGAGAAATAATGTAGTAAAGGAGACCTTCGAGATACTTGGCGGAGAAGCGGATATTGTGATTGAAGCATCAGGGGCACCTGGAACCATTGATTTAGCGACGGATTTAGTTCGGAGCGGTGGAAGACTCGTTATCTTTGGGAGACATGTGGTTGACGAGAAAGTTCCAACGGAGAAATGGCATGTAAAAGGGTTAACGATACTGAATACTTCTCCATCCTTCTCCGAAAACTTTAACAAAGATTTCATCGACGCCGTAAGCCTTCTTAGGAAGGGGGTTATTGATCAAAAACCTTTAATAACCCACGTATTCCCGTACTTGAAGGCTCAGGAAGCCTTTGAGCTAGCCTCAAAAAAGCCGCTAGACTACATCAAGGGGGTTCTAACCTTCTAGCTAAGCGGGCAGAATATTTCGTTCAGAAACAGCATTGCAATAGCGGATAGGGCTCACAGCCACATATTCTCCTCCATGGATTCGGCGAGAGCCTCAATGTTGGCTAGCGGTGTTGGCGGGTGAACCTCCGCCTCAATCATTAAACCACCCCTCTTCAGAGAGAGGCATTCAACAATCCTTTTAATGTGGGATTTAATTTCCTCCGGTTTCCCGAAAGGCACGAGATACTGCCTATCAACATCAATGTCCACGCATACCTTGCCCCTGCATAAAGCTCTTATGTTTTCTAAGCCGTTCACTCTGTCCTGAACGTTCAGCACGCTTGCTCCAGCCTCAATAATCTGATCCAATACTTCTACAACGTGTCCATCCGAGTGGAAATACACGTGAACTCCCCTATCCCTTATTCTCCCAAAGATTTTCCTATAGCTTGGGTATATGAATTCTCTGAATGTGGATGGGCTGATGGGCATTCTTGTCTGAGTTCCTAAATCATCCCCAATATATACAACGTCTATTCGACCGCATTCCAGAAGCCTATCAACCAGCTCTAAAATATACTCGGTTAGCTTATCCACCAATTCGTAGATCTGCGGCGGCCGCTGCATGAAATCCTTCATTAAATTTGTGAAGCCGCGTAGATAGTAGAGTCTCTGGAAAAATAAGCCGTGCGTGAGCGATATTTGAACCAGTTTTCCCTCAAATCTCATCCTCTCGATATTTGTTGCTATCTCGCTCCAAGGTGTAAGTTTATCTGAACCCTCTGAGGGCAAACCCTTCTCCGGGTCTGGAAAAACATAGTTTTTAAAGTTCTCCCATCTTTCGAGCGGATGCCTTACAACTTGGCCTTGATAGCCTTCTATGTTGAAGCTCCATACGCATCCGAAGGGATCTGTAAGCATGCGGCTTGCTCTCGGAATAAACCGCTGCGCATCGCTTAGCTTTTCATTTGATTTAATGACGTCTTTCCAAGAAGGGTGGACGTCTTTAGGTTGGATGACAAATTTATGTGCCTGATATATTCTCTCAAGTTTCTCCCCATATGCGAGCCAGAGGGGCCATGTGACCATTACTCGGCACGGTATGTACTCCGGACTTCTGAATTCAACGCTCCTTAAGTAATTCTCTCTAGAAGATAGCGAGTGGGTTCTCATAGAATATACTGAGCCCATACCCTTCATTTAAACCTAACTAGTTTCACTTAAAAGTTATAGTTCGCCATGTATATATTGAGGAAAAAACGCTTTATCATCCTTGTGAAAGATATGGGGAAAATAGGTATTTTGACGCGGAACGAGGATTCCTGGTGCTCAACTCAGTTAAGAGAAGCCGTTCTTAAGCATGGTTTTCAGCCAGTCTGCTTCAGTTTTCCAAATCTTGTGGCGAGGGTTGGGTTTAAACCTGAGGTTTCCCTCGAAAACACCGACGTTTTAAGGGATCTAGAAGCCATAATAGTTCGCCCGATTGGGCGCGGTTCACTCGAAGAAATAATATTTAGGATGGATCTACTACATAGGCTTAAAAGGCTGGGTCTCTACATACTGAACCCTCCGCACGCTATTGAACGGTCGGTTGACAAGTATTACGCTTTATCGCTTCTTGAGGAGGCTGGGCTACCTGTGCCGCGGACAATTGTGGCTGAAAGCGCTGGAGAAGCCCTCAAGGCATTTCACGAGCTTGGCGGAGACGTTGTTGTTAAGCCGATATTTGGTTCGCGTGGAATAGGTTCAACAAGGGTTTCTGACCCTGATGTTGCCGAGAGGATATTCAGAACCCTTGAGTTTTACAATCAAGTCATATATGTTCAAGAGTATATACCGCATGGAAACTATGATTTAAGAGTGCTCGTTTTAGGGGGTTCGGTTTTATCCGCGATGCGCCGCATCTCAAGTTTATGGAAGACTAACATTAGCCTCGGAGCTAAACCCGCCCCCTATAAGCCTACAAGGGAGATCGAAGACATGGCAGTGAAGGCTGCGGAGGTTGTTGGCTGCGAAGTAAGCGGCGTAGATATACTAGAGAGCGAAAGAGGCCCCTTCATAGTTGAGATTAATAGCCAACCAGGCTGGAGGGGCTTACAGGAGGTGACAAGCATTAATATAGCGGATGAGATTGTCAAGTACGTTATTTTTAAAGTGAAGAAGGGAGAAGAAAGAATTGGATAGGGCAGCTATAATTCTTGCTGGCGGCGGCTCGCAGAGGTTTGGATCTGATAAGGGGCTTGTTCAGTTAGCTGGTAAACCGCTGATACTACATGTTATTGAGAGGGTTCTAGACCTAGTAGATGAAGTAATTGTCTGCGTGAGGTCGGAGAGCCAATCAACCTCATATTTACAGTTGCTTCCCGATAAATTTAAAGTGGTTGCCGACCTCGAAGGTCTTCCACCATGTCCGCTTACTGGAGCAATTACCGGGTTTACGAGCGCTGGCAGCGAATATGCCATCATATTGCCATGCGACACACCATTCGTCTCAAGGAAAGTTGTAGATTTGCTGTTTGATATAGCGGTTAACGTTGACGCCGTTATTCCAAGGTGGCCGAATGATTATATAGAGCCCCTGCAAGCAGTTTATAGGACGAAGACTGCGCTGGAGGCTGCGAGAAAGGCTATTGAGAAAGGCGAGAAAAGGATGCAGTCAATGATATCGCTGCTTAAAAGCGTCCGCTACATATCAACCATAGTTATCCAAGAAATCGATCCGAAAATGCTCACTTTTCTCAACATTAACACGCCCCTAGACCTAAGGAAGGCCGAGACCATCATCAGGAAAGGGCTTAACGCTTGTAACATGCCATAAGATCTCTCAGATAAATAGGTCTTTCTCCCGCGTCCTTATAAGGTCGCGGCCCGTCGCATCCTCGGACTTCTCATACGGGTAGCCCCTAATTATGGCTACAGGTATGCCTTCATCAGCCTGCCCTATAACCAGCTCAGCCGCTGAAGCCAGCTCATCGGCTATGGCTGTCTGCTTAACCCTAAGCGTATACCCAAACAAATCCTTCTCGCCCCGCCTATCTCTGATAGGCTTAATTCCCGATACGCCGATCGCCACATTTATCTCGCCATTACGCAGCGGTCTACCATGAGTATCCGAGATTAAAACGGCCACATCCCTCCCCGAGACCTCTTTAATTCTCTCCCTTATTCTCCTAGCTGATGAATCTGGGTCTTTAGGAAGCAGGGCTACGTTTCTTTCGCCCGGAACATTGGATTTATCTACCCCAGCGTTTGCGCATATGAAGCCATGCTTTGTTTCAGAGATTATGTGGCCGTCGCCCATGCGGACAATCGATTTAGATTCCCTCAAAACAACCTCGACTAGGGCTGGATCTTTGCCGAACTCGCCGGCTATCGTCTTAGCGAACTCTGAGGGAACAATATCATCAAGGTTTACCACGTTTCCTTCAGCTCTCGACACGATTACATGTGTTACAACAATTATGTCTCCGTCCTCTATTGGAGTGCCCTGTTTAGCTGCAGCCTCACATATCAGTAAACCTAAATCGTCCCCATCCCTGATTATGGGCAACCCGGTTACGGGAATTATCCTAATTATGCGCATAACATAAAATCAAATTCATTCAAATATATAAGTCTGTGAAAACTGAAGACTAAGAAGTTTCCCAAAAAATAAAATCACAATTTAATACCTAAATTCTCATAAGCTTGATCATAGCCCAAAAACTGGAAGTTGAGGTCGGCGATGAGGTTAACATAAATATATCGACAGGCATGACGCCCCTGTGGTTCGTAGGCAGCTTTCGCATCGCAGGAATCTATGACTCAAAGAGGCTATTCAGGAAAAGGGAATTAAACGGTTTGCCCCTAATAGACCCGTTAATGGCGGATGAACAGATTCTGACAACCTTCACTCAGTCATTTCGGTTCATGGCACACTTAGAAAGGATAACAATCGTGCTGAGAGGTGACTCTAACGTTGCGAGAGAGATTCGTTCAAGAACGTTCAGAAACGTTAAGATAAGCTACTTAAAGTCCACAAAAAGAGAAGATGGGCCTTCTTGGACGTTTGAAGCGCTTGTGGAAGGGACGTCCCTTTACACTTGCCAGCTTCACATGGTAGGACATGAGGGAAGGCTTCTTTTCACGCTATATATTAAGCCGCCTAGACCCAGTAGTAAGGTTAAACTCGTCATAGAGGCCTTTAGAAACGTTATGCTCGATTACACAGAATGGAAAAGTCCGCTCAATTGTAGAGCTCATCGCCAAGAATGTAGATAAACCAACTAAACTCCAGCTTTTCCTCGTTATCTCACAACATTTTGCGAATAAATTTTTGCAAAGATATATAGAAGAAAGGCATAATTTTTACTTTGGAGGTTAGCTGATATGCCATGCACCGTTGTTGTTTGCGGCTTTTTCGGCGACACGGGAAAAGGCAAAATCATATCGTATCTAGCGTTAAAGGATAAAATCAGCGTTGCCGCTAGGGCTGGCGTAGGGCCTAATGCAGGGCACACCGTGGTGCACGGTGGCAAAACATATAGGGTTCGCATGATACCTAGCGCGTTCCTTTATGAAAAGTGCCGTCTACTAATAGGCCCCGGCGTCCTAGTTGACCCGAACGTCTTTCTAGAGGAGGTCAAACAATTAGGTGTTGAGAATAGAGCTGGCTTAGACCCGCAGTGCGCCATAATTGAGCCCAGACACATAGAGGCTGATAGAGGCGGTCATTTGGCATCTGAAATAAAGACGACAGGGACTGGAACAGGGCCATGTAATGCTGACAGAGTGTTGAGGAAAGCGAAGCTCGCTAGGGATGTGCCTGAACTTCAACGCTTCCTAGTGGATGTGCCCCTAGAAGTCAACACCGCTATTGATTGTGGAGAAAACGTTTTAATTGAAGGAACCCAAGGGACATACTTATCCCTATGGCACGGAACCTACCCCTACGTGACATCTAAGGATGTGACAGCTTCGGCGGCATGCTCAGACGTAGGAGTTGGGCCGAAAAAAGTTGATGAAGTAATAATTGTTTTTAAGGCTTTTGTAACCAGAGTTGGGGCCGGGCCTCTACCCGGCGAGATACCGTGGGAGGAAGCTGAGAAGAGAGGATGGGCTGAGGTGGCTACTGTAACTGGCAGGAGAAGGAGGGCTGCGCCGTTCAACTTTGATCTGGCTAAAAGGGCTGTTATGCTTAACAGCGCCACGCAGGCTGCTGTAACCAAGATGGATGTCCTATTCCCAGAATGTAAGGGTGCAAGGTCATTTAGCGATTTATCTGCTGAAGCCAAAGAGTTCATTAGGAAGATAGAGAGCGAAATAAAGATACCGGTGACGCTTATAGGGACTGGGCCCGAAGCATTAGATATAATAGATAGAAGATTTGAATAACTGCAGAGAATTAATCCTTTAAGCATCGCTTGCCCATCCTCTTTTCAAGGATTCATGGATGAGATATAACAGCGTTACACTTAAGTGAAATCTTCCCAGGTTTTTATACATCTTCAAAAAGTTTTTAAATCACTTTTATATAGCATCTATAGCGCTCATTCAAACGCATGTTAACCCATTATATAATGATGAAAGGGAGGAGTTAGCGTTACGTTCAATTTAGCGGTTGTTGAGGATACTGTCCGTATACCGCCCGAGAAGTTTAATGAGCCGCTTGAGAAGGTTGCATTGGAGCAGCTTAAAGCAAAATATGTTGGCGTTATTGACGAAGAGCTAGGTTATTTAATAGCTGTCACAGATGTTAAGGTTTCACCGGTTGGGAAAATAATTCCCGGAGACGCTGCAACCCACCACAAAGTAACTTTCTCGCTTCTAACTTTCCTGCCTAAAATCCAAGAGGTCGTTGAAGGGGAGGTTGTCGAGGTTGCAGATTTCGGGGCGTTTGTGAGAATCGGTCCGGTTGACGCTTTACTTCACATTTCTCAAATCATTGATGACTTTATAACGTATGATGAGAAGCAGGGTGTTTTAATGGGTAAGGAAACTAAACGGAAGATAACTGTAGGCGATAAGGTTCGTGTGAGAATAACCGCTGTGTCGATAAGCAGGGGAGCTGGGTTCGGCAAGATCGGTGTTACAGCGCGGCAACCCTTCTTAGGTAAGCTTGAGTGGATTAACGAGGACTTAGAGAAACTGAGGGGTGAAATTGAGGAGAAAGGGAAAGAAACTAAATCTTAACGGTGTTCGAGATGGTTGAGAGGGCATGTAGAAGGTGCCATTACATAACTGAAGAGAAAGTCTGCCCGAACTGTAAGTCAACGGATTTAAGTGAGGACTTCAGCGGCATGGTAATAATATTTGATCCTGAAGGATCGGCGATAGCGAAGGCTATGAAAATCGAGAGGAAGGGGCGCTACGCAATAAAAGTGAGGTGAAGATGGATACTCTTTTTCTCCCAGAAGCCCTCAGATCTGAACTAAAGTCGCCTTTAGGGCTTCTTATCCGCGGTTCAGTAGATGAGACCACAGGGAAGCTTAGGGAGTTAATGGATTCATTGAAGCCGAAAAAGATTATCTCCGTTGGCGACGTCGTTTCAGAAAGCATGCTTAGGAGAGGACTTAAGGTGGATGTTTTTATAGTGGACAATAAGTCTATGCGTAAACCCACGGAGCCCCTATGCTTTAAAGTTGATAAAAGTTTCATACTCACTAATCCTGCTGGCACTATAACTAGCGAAGCTTGGCGCGTCATTGGCGAAGCATTAAACTCTAGGGGGTTGGTTAAAGTTCTAGTAGATGGTGAAGAGGACCTGTTGACTATAGTCGCTGTCCTTCTCGCCCCGGAAAACTCGATGGTGATCTATGGTCAACCCGGCGAGGGGATTGTCGTAATCAACGTCGACGAGAAATCTAAGAAGAGAATGCTTGAAATATTGGGTAGAATGGAGCGCAGACCGGAAAACTAAAGTAGAGGTTCCCTTTAAGATAAGGCTTAAAATGGAGGAGAATCGCCTTGAAGATCAAAATCTTAAACAATAAGCGTAATGAGCTGCTCAAAAGGAATGAGATAATCTTCGCTTTACATCATGGTGGCGCGCCGACTCCCTCACGTATTGAGGTTAGGAAGGAACTGGCTAGCATGCTTAAGGTTGACGAAGATAGAGTCTACATTAGAAGGATGGAGAGCGTGACCGGGGCAGCCATGTCTGTCGGCGAAGCTCATCTATATAATTCTCCAGAAAATGCTAAAGCAATAGAAGCAAAACACATAATATTAAGATCTTCTCCTCAAATAAAAGGTGAGGAGTGAAGCACGGATGCCGGGAAAAGAAAAGAAGGACAAGCCTATATCTTCGTGCTATAAAATTGACGGTGGAAAGATCAAGAGGCTGCTCCCCTTCTGCGATAGATGCGGACCCGGATATTTTATGGCTGATCATGGGAACCGCTATACCTGCGGCCACTGCGGTTTCACGAAGTATAAGTCTGCAAGAAACCCTGGTAAGCCAAGCGAAGAGAAAGATTATTCTTCTGACTGAGATGAGCTGATTAAGAGGAACAGTTGGATCCCTGCTGCGGCCAGTAGGAGCGCAATCGTTAAAAATATCACTAGAGATAAATTTTCTTGCCCAGGGTAACCTGATACCTGTGGCAGAAATATCAGCCAGATGTATGCTATGAGAATTATTGTGCATATGAATGAAACCAGATAAAAAATGTTTATTTTTCTGCCAGCCATAATTTTCTCAATCCTTTAAAGATATGGTGCCTTAAACTAAATTATTAACATATCTTCTTAAAAGCGTATTGTTTTTTCGAAAAAGTTATCATTTCATAGGAACTAAAATATTTTGGTTTCCGCTATTCTAGGAGGTGGATGCTATTCCATCCTTTAAAAAGATTGGTGTTATTGCCGATACGCACGATAGGCTTGAGTTGATTGATGAGGCCGTGAAGGCGCTGAATTGTGAAGAAGTCGACCTCGTGCTTCATGCAGGGGACTATGTTTCACCATTCTCGGTTTTACGCTTTAAACCCTTAAAAGCTAGGCTTATCGGTGTATTCGGCAACAATGATGGTGACAAAAACCTTTTGAGAAAGAGGTTTGAGGAGATAGGGGCTGAGCTTCAGGGTAAATTTGCCGAAATAGATTTGGGCGGCTTAAAGATAGCGTTACTTCACGGCGAAGAGAAAAAACTGCTTAAGGCTTTAATAAACTCAAATTATTACGATGTCGTTGTCTACGGTCATACGCATAAAGTTGAGAACATTAATGTTGGGAAAACCCTAGCTATTAATCCGGGTGAAGCCTGCGGCTATCTTTCCGGCAATGCGACAATAGCTGTGTTAAACATGGAAGAAATGAGAGCTAAGATAATAAGTCTTAAACGCTGCTAATCCCTAAAAGCCGGGAATGAGCAAAGCTTAAATCACGGTGGGTTACTTCCTACTTTAATGCCAAGGTTGAAGAAATCTCTAACGTCTTTAGTTAAGAAAATGATCAGCCTACTGATAATATTTAATTCCATAGTTACCCTAGTTCTTCTAGCGAACTCGGTAGAGGGGTTCGCCGCATATACCGCGCTAGAAAAGCTTCTCGTGTCTCATATTCTCTCAAGCATATTGAACGCTATTCTCTTTTCCTCGGTAGCTTTAACGTCCATTCTAAATATCGTTTCAGCAAGAATCATGGGAAAAGTAAATGTTAAAAGATTTTTGTTTCATCACTATATTTACGGTTTCCTATCAATCATCTTATATCTTTTATTGAGCCTTTCGTCTTTTATTATCCATTACTTTATGCAACCGAACACCTTGATCGCTGAAATATGCGGCAAGCAGCCCCTTCTAACGCTATTACTTTATTTTGGGATAACCCTCGTAGTGGACGATATATCCGATATATCTCCAATAATAGCGCGCTTTCTTAAAACTCTTAAGGATAAGATTCATAGGGCAAACAAGATAATTTTCTGGATATATTCGGCATCAAGCCTCATTTCGGCATACGCTGTTCTACTCGCATTTATTTGGTATGCTGAAGGCAATTTTTCATCCGACATTCTTCTATTCATAGTGCCTTCGCGTTCAATGCTCCTGATAAACCTGCTTATAACAGCTCTTTATGGAATAAAATCCATGCTAGGCAGAGCGTGGCTTGAACACCTTTAGTTAATTGACGTGCCCCTCATATTTTGTTTAAGCTTCTCGATCTCCGACTTTAAACTATCCCACCCACCTTCAGCTTTCCAAGCTATAATTTTGAAGGCTGTCTTCGAATCTATTATGTCCCATGATTCACCGGTCGCCTCCCTAACCAAGTATTTAGCCGCGTTCAGAACCTCCCCATTCATTTTCGAGTCAGCATCGTCTGCGATATGGCATACTAATGCTTCAATAGTTTTAGGGGATATCGGCCCGGCCTGACCATGGCTGGCTGCTACAATATGGATTAAGTTAAGCGGAAAGTTTCTCTTTAACATCTCTGAGACCAGTAGGGTTAAGTGATCTATGCGTTCGCCTAGAGGCGAGTTTCTATATGATCCGTCGCTTTTCTTTTCATACGTCAGCGTCTTCATTATGTCATGCAATATGACTCCACCTATGACCAGATCCCTGTCGACTTTCCCCCCATATACTTTCTCAATCGAGCCGCAGAGAGCTAGGGCAATATTTATCGTTGACAGTATATGGTCGACTAGCCCACCCGGATGGCTATGATGGTAGGATCTGCTTGCAGGGGCATCGTCCAATGGAAGCCCGGAATACTGTTTGCCTTCAACCTCCACCGACAAATCGCTTAAAAAATCTAAAATCTTCCTTCTCAAAGACTTATCCTTAATCCTATTCACGGCTCTTCTTATTCTCGGATCTAACTCTGCTTTCAATCAGGAGCCCCCATATATGATTATTTATCTTATAAGGATCTTTTAATTTCTCTTTTAGCCCTTTGAGCGGCAACATGCGCTTCGTGGAGCGGCTCCGGTAGCCTATGTTTTTTTAAGCATGCTAAAACCACTTTCACCGCACTTTCCAAAGAGATTTTGTGTCCAACACTAACATAAACTGGTTTTGCATTAGGTTTTGTGAACACTGCTCCACCAACGATCTCACCCTCATGAACTATGGGTTTCCAATAAGAGTTTTCTGACTCAATTACTTCTCCGCATAAAAGGCTCTTCGCAACACCTATTGTGCATAAATCTAATACCACTCCTAAATGGCTTGCAAGTCCAAAGCGGTAGGGATGCGCGACCCCCTGCCCATCAACCAGAAAAACATCGGGTTTAACGTCCAGCTTCTTTATCGCTGAGGCTGCTGCGGGAACCTCTCTGAAAGATAAGAGCGTTGGTATGTATGGGAAGCGGGTTTCAACCCTAGCCAGCTTAAGCTCTACTGGTCTAAGCGAAGCATACTCGAAAACAGCCACCGCTCCAATAGATAATTTGTCATGATATGCGACGTCAACCCCAGCAACGTACTTAATGGGCGTATTTACGCGGTCCTGCACAATAACCTTTTTTGAGAGAAGCAATTGCAGTTTCCTAGCTTTTTCCACCGAGAAACTAATGTTTTTAAGGAGATCTTGGTAAACCGTCAAATTATTGTCTCTCACGATCCATCACGGTTTCCAGGATTTTCTGGAACTCCCTCATCGTGTTATTAAGCACAGTCCTTCTAACCTCTGCAGTTATATCGCCTCTCGTTGCTTCAATTACTCTCCTAGCAATGTCGCATTTCCTTCTAAGCCCAGAGACCAAAATCAGCAGCTCATCACAGCCTATTATCTCATTATAAATGTTCTCCATGAGCGTTAAGCATTCTTCAGCCCCCTCAACGTCGCCTCGCCTTATTAGGTCTAGGGATCTTCGCCTCAACTCGCCTATAACATCCGCCAAACCTAGAACATAAGACTCCCCCGAAACCTCTATCTCTTCCGGCTTAACGAAAACCCCATCCTTAACGAGCTTTAAAAGTATGTGCGCCTCAGAATACTCTTCGAAGGCCGAGTCTACGAGGCCAGCGAAAAATAGTTCCGGATACGTCTCTGAAATCGACTTTATTTTATCGAGGTTTAAGCGGGCTTCTTCCAAGAGAGATTCTGCACCATCAATCACTCCTTTATGAATTAGGAAAATTGCCTGTTTGGATAATCTAGTCGTTCTCCTAACGGCTGTTTGAACCTCTTGGCGCACTTCGTCTTTTCTTAGGCTATCATCTCTTATTTTACTGAGGATATCTTTTAGACTCAAGCATTCAACACCTCTTTCTCCCATTAATTTATTCTTCTCGGTTTTCTTAACGGTTCCGATCCCAAAATTCCTGAAGAAGAAAGGAGAATAATTGATTTAAGTAGGAGAAGCTTCCTATTTTTTGAGAGATGCAAAATGGTGTTCGGTAGATTATTCAGAAGAAGAAGGAAGGAAGAGGGGCTGCAAATACCTAGAAGCTATTTCCTGCAGGTTAAACCTGTTAGAAACCCGGCTTTAAAATGGGAGAAAGATAAGAAAACAAGGGAAGTGAAAATAAAAGTTCCGCTGAGACTGCCCTCTCAGACTCAGAGCAAAACGAAGAAAGGAATATTAGATAGACTTTTTCCTCCCGAACCTGAGGAAAGAGTGATAAGTCTGGATAAGGTGGGTTCAATCGTTTGGGAATTATGCGATGGGGAGAGGACTATAGGCGACATAGCTAACTACTTGGTTGAAAAGTATAAGATTTTGCCTGAGGAGGCTGAAATCTCGTTAAACGCTTACTTCAACCAGCTTTCGAAGAGAGGGTTGGTGGGCTTTATTGTTCCAGAGGAACTGAAGAAAAAGCTGGAGGCTGAAAAAACATAACTTTTATAGCAAGAAGTGGAAAGATTATAATTTCTACAATGGTTAAACCTGGAGGAGCTGATTATGCCGATATTTCACGCTAACCAATTAATAGATGTTGGGACAAAAATATTTTTGGCCGCGGGTGTGCCTCTGGAAGAGGCTCGTTTAGTTTCAGAATTGCTCGTAAAATCCAACTTGGTTGGCCATGATTCCCACGGTATTATCCGCGTAATACAATATATAAACGAGATCGAGAAGGGATCCATAAAACCGGGGGCTAACATTGAGATTGTTAAGGAAACCTCGTCCACGGCTATTTTGAACGGTAACTGGGGTTTTGGTCAAGTTGTGGCCAAAAGGGCTATGGATCTAGCTGTAGAGAAAGCTAGGAAAAACGCTGTAAGCATTGTCTGCGTTTTCAACTGTAATCATATCGGCAGGCTTGCCGACTACGCGATAATGGCTTCTGAGAAAGATATGATAGGCATAGTGATGGTCAATTCAACTAAGTTTGTTGCCCCATTTGGCGGTAGGGAAAGGCTGCTTTCGACAGGGCCTATGTGCTTCGCTTTCCCCTCATATTTGGATTTCCCGCTTGTTATAGATGTGGCTACTAGCGTTGTTGCCGAAGGAAAGGTTAGGGTAGCGCTTCATAAAGGTGAGAAAATACCTTATGGATGGATAGTTGATAAGAATGGTAATCCAAGCAACGATCCAAAAGATCTCTACGATGGTGGAGCGTTACTGCCTTTAGGTGGAGACGAGCACGGTCACAAGGGATTTGGGCTGGGATTAGCTGTCGAAATCTTAAGCGGAATATTGACTAGCGCTGGCTGCGCATACGAAGAAGATAAGAGAGGAAACGGTGTTTTCTTTGAGGTCATAAACGTTGAGAAATTCATGTCTCTTGAAGATTTTAAGAAAAAAGTCAGCAATTTAATAAGAGTGATAAAGAGCTCTAAGCCTAGACCTGGCTTCAAGGAGATACTTGTGCCCGGCGAGCCAGAACATTTAACTGAGAAGATTAGGCTTAGAGAGGGCATATATGTGCCGGAGAAGACTTGGGAGGAAATAAAAAATTTAGCGAGAAAACTAGGGGTTTCTGATATTCCGTAACCTAGAGCCTTTTAAGTTTGCTTGGAATCGGCTGACCAACATCGATGTAAGCCATTTCCTCAAGCTTTGTTGCCCTCAACCCGCATATACCGGGTATAAGGTTTTCCTCTTTACCCAATATTGTTCTTACGAAGTTTACATCTGGGTTTGGACTTGTTTTTGGGAGTTTTCCCCTATCGATTCTCGTTACGTTCGAATCTGAATCCTCAACGTAGACCGACCCATCCACTATGTGTATGGCTCCCCCAGAGCACCAAACCCTAACCTCATCCGTTACACCCATATGCGGTCTCGGATGACCCCCAGATATAGCTATTGAAGCAAACGCGCCATTAGATAATTCAACCGCTAAAACGGCGTAAATGTCGACGGGTAACCCAGCCCTATCCATAAACGCCTTAACTCTAACAGGCTCTAAATCGGTTATCCATAGAATTATGTCTATAAGGTGGGTTCCAGACGCCTTAATCTGACCCCCACCAGATGCTTTTGGATCTAGATAAAATCTTCCGGCGGCTACAAGATTCTGAACCAGCCAGCCAACTATCATATGCGGCTCGCCTAATTCGCCGCTTAAAATCTTGTTTCTAGCATAGAAGTATTCGGGTTGACAGTGCCTCTGGTATCCAACGGTTAAAACGAGTTTTCGCTTCGACGCCTCATTCACCATCTCCTCAGTCTCTTTAACTGAAACCGCCATAGGCTTCTCAACGAGCACATGTAAGTTTCGCCTAAAAGCCTTAATTGTCTGTTCATAATGTAGGTTATGGGGTGTGCAGATAATTACGGCATCTAAGTCGGTTTTTTCAAGCATATCATCATAGTCTTCAAAGATGCTCTCTGAGCCTAGTGGTTCAGGAGCAAGGTTCCTGTAAATATTCACGTACTCGGCGAGGTTCCTGGCTCTTTGCTGGTCAACATCGCATAAAGCGGATACTTGAGTCTCATTCCTACTTAGCAGGCTAAGTCGCCTAACATGCTCCCAACTAATGCTGCCACAACCAACTATTCCGATTCTAACGGGCGCAGACATTAGGTGCATCACTCCGTCAACCTGCAAGTAGATTATTTTTGCTGCTTCCCCCTATTTTTTGCTTTTCCACTTCGACGTCTAAATATTTGGGTTATTAACGCCGTGAAAATCATTCGACCCATATATATTCAGTGGGTAAGGTAAAATTTTTGTCAGCGTTAAGTTCGACTCTTATCCTCCCTGCAGGTAAAAGTTGCATTTTTTCTTAAAAAGGCGCGGGGCTATTTTTGGCTTAAGGGCTGACGCAAATATTGTGGGATATACTGGCATATTTAAATAATTTAATTTTTAACTTAACAATTCATTTTTCCGATGAGGAATGTCTTTCACAAAGATTCTTGAGGAGCTAAACCTCGAGATCGCATCATTAAAGCGTAAGAGGGAGACCCTGAAACTTCTGCTAGGTGAAGGCAAGGTTTCTCAGGGGACGTTTAATGTGCTTGACGGAATAGCGGCTGAGATAGAGACGGTGGCCGTAAACCTGAAGGAGAAAATCGAGGAAAGCGTAAAGTTCTGGGAGGCTATGGCATCTGAAGAGGCGAGAGTTTTAGAAAGCCTACTAGTTGACCTCAGGTTTAAGAATCTAGTCGGCGATATAGATGAAGAGACTTGGCGGAGCATGAGCGCAACTATAGAGCTAGGCGTAAGATCTATCGGCGTTCTCACCAATAAAACAGTGAAGACTATTAAAAACCACGTGAATCTAAAGGCTAATACTTCGTTAAAAAAGCGAAAGAACCATGTTAGCTCGGGTTTAAGCCTAGGTCGGGAAAATAGGGCGCCAAACGAGCGAGCCTGTCGATTACCCGGAAGCCTATCAGAACCTAAATCACCGGACGGTTCGCACTGCATGAATCCGTGGAAGCCGAATTGCAGGAGAACCGACATTAAATTAAGTATCTACTATAATGGGCGTTTTCTGCCAATATGCAATGAATGCTGGAAAGAGATATCCGAAAAGAATATAGAGTGGACGGGGTAGACGGGGAAAAAGGGTTCAGTTTTAGTTAAACTTTTATTAATGGCTCAATTTTCTCCCTAATATTTTCCGGCTTCATTTTAATCTTCCCAACGTTTGAGACTCTCCAAACCTCCACATGCTCAATCACGCCGGACGGCTCAACGGTTTTAAGCGGCCCAAGAGTTTCGAGCTCAAGCATATCAGGGTTTGTGTAAACCTCGACACTGCAGCCGAAGTCCGGATACTCCGCTCCACCCTCATAATTAAATTGTTTGAGAAACAGCATTCCCTCAACCCAATAAGCTGCCCAATTAGGGTTGGCTTTTGCGCCGATTTTAAGCGGTCCAGCGGCTTTAGGATCCTGCTTAACAAATATGTACTCGCTCGTTAACACGAGCCTCTTATCCGCTATATTTGTGTAAGGCCAGATTGAGATGTGCCTATCTGGCAGTAGTCCCTCAGCGTCAACCTTCATGGGTTTGATGGGCACTATTGCGAAGCCGTTTCTCCGCATCACTGAGAGAGCCCAGCACGCTAGCCTAATCGGCCAGCGGCCAATATTTCTAATCCTGTGAACTACTTGAACGCCTCCATCCGGGTTCGCTTTTACGGTAATCTCCTTCTGTATGGAGTTTTTCTCCTCCGGGTTTCCGTGAACTGTCAGCGAGTCGGAATCAGTTTCTATATTTACTGGCTGATTGTCAAGTGAATATGAGCGGGGCTTAGCCTCAGGGGCAGCCCAAAGCCTATGGCCGCCATAAATTCTCCAGAACCCTTCAGATGTCTCTACCCCCGCGTTTGGAAGAACCCCGAAAAGATTCAATTCCGGTCTCTTAACACTAGCGAGATAAATTATTCTTGGACCTATATCGCAGGCAGCTCCAATAAGCATGTCGCCTATTGACGCAACCTTAACCCTAAAGCCATCAATAATTTTCTCTTCAGCAATCATTTCTTTTAACCCCTCAAATTTATACGGCTGTAAAGCTCTCAACTCTTTCTCTATCAAGCCTTCTTATAAGCTCGATCATAAGTTTAACAGCGTTCTCAGCATCGTCCATGTTCATGAGCCCGACGTGGCTATGTATGTGCCTAGTGGGTATGCCTATAACAACGCTGGGGCATCCAGCCCTACTAATATGGATTCTGCCAGCATCAGTTCCGCCCCTAGCAATTTGAGATAACTGCAACGGTATTCCAGTCTCCCTAGCTACCTTGATAACGAATTCTTTCAGAGGCTGATTCGGAATCATGCTACTATCATACGTGCATAGGGCTGGGCCCTTCCCCATCTTTGTTGGGGCTTCATTAGGCTTTATTCCCGGAACGTCTCCAGCTATATCAACCTCAATCACGAGCGCAACATCGGGGTCAACTATATGGGAGACCGTCTGCGCGCCTCTAGCTCCGACTTCCTCTTGAACCGTCGCAGCACCATAAATTGTGTTTGGGTGGCTTATTCCGCTCTCCCTTATTCTTCGAATGGTCTCCATCATCACGAAGGCGCCTATCCTGTCGTCGAAGGCTTTACCCATGGCAACCCTACCATTATTGATTAGCATGAAAGGCGACCATGGAACAACCGGGTCGCCGATCTTAACTCCCATATCATAAGCCTCTTTAGCGGAGGTCACACCTATATCAATATACATGTTTCTTCTGTCAACGGGTTTCTGCCGCTCCTCATCGGTCAATAAGTGCGGGGGCTTAGCCGCTATAACGCCATAAAGATCCCCCTTCTCAGTTCTAACAACGACTCTCTGCGATAAAAGTACTTGATCCCACCATCCGCCAAGAGGGTTAAACGATAGAAAACCAGTGTTCTCGTCTACGCCGGAGACGACGAATCCAACCTCATCAATATGGGCTGCTAGGAGGACATGAGGCCTTTCAAACTCGCCTCTGCGGACAAATACTACTGAGCCAAGTTTATCAGTTAGAATCTCGTCCGAGTATGCCTTCATGTAATCCTTTATTATTCTAGCTGTTTCCCTCTCGAAGCCTGAAGGGCCAAATGATTCAACCATTCTCTTTAAAACCTCTATGGATTTTCCATCAAACAATTGTATCACCAACCCTCACGTTTGAATATTTGTTGACGAAATTCTTAATCCTTTCCACGGCCTCCACAATTACCTCGAGGCTCGTGGCATACGATATGCGAATATGGCCCTCACCACACGAGCCGAAAACGCTTCCAGGCGTAGTGGATACTCCTTCCTCCTCAAGGAGTCTCATGCTGACCTCAAAGCTAGGCATGTTAACGCTAAGAAAGCGCGGAAAAACATAGAATGCACCCCTCGGCATGACGCATCTCACTTCTGGAATCTCGTTGAGAGCCCTAACAACATACCTTCTCCTTTTATCGAATTCCTCGATAATCTTTCTAACGCAGTCCTGCGGCCCCTTCAAGGCGGCTATACCAGCTTTCTGCACGAAGCTCGCTGGGCAAGTGGTTGTAGCCTGCTGAATCCTATTCATGGCATCTATTATGGTCTCGTTTGCAACAGTGTAGCCAAGTCTCCAGCCAGTCATAGCGTAGGCTTTACTGAAGCCATTTACGAGAATTACGTTCTCTCTAATCTCATCGAAGCTCGCCATGCTCCTAGTTTGAAAACCATCGTAGATTATTTCATCGTAGATCTCATCTGACAAGACGAGTAGATCGTGGTCGGCCGCTAAATCGGCAATAGCCTTAAGTTCATTAACGCTTAGAACTCCGCCAGTCGGATTGTTCGGTGAGTTAACAATTATCATCCTCGTTTTATTGCCTATGCTTCGCTTAAGGAGCTCCTCATCTAGGCTATATGATTCGCCGCATGGAACCTCAACAACTTTTGCTTCAGCAGCCTCAACACATGTGAAGTGCGTAGGCCATGTTGGGGTTAAGACGAGAACCTCGTCGCCGGGATTTAGGGTGGCCATGCAGGCGCAGTATATGGCGTGCTTAGCTCCCGGGGTCACGATAACTTCTTTCTCCGGGTTAACATCCAAGCCCTTCTTATCTTTTAGGTATTCCGCAATGGCTCTTCTAAGCTCAATTATGCCGAGGCTTGAAGTATAATGGGTGAAGCCGCTCACCAGAGCCTCTATCGCAGCCCTCTTTATATGCTCAGGCGTATCGAAGTCTGGTTCGCCGACATCAAGATTATACAGCTTTTTTCCGCTTCTAGCCAGTTCTCTGGCTTTCTCAGCCATCGCTATGGTGCCAGAAGGCTTAATAATGTTCATTCTATCCGCCAGCCTCATAACATCTCCCTCAACTACTCCTAGGTCTTTAAACCTAATTAAATTAAGGTTCCGATTTTATCTTTTAGTCTCTATCATTGGCGGAGTAAGCCTTTTATGCATACTCTTCATGTATCTACGCTTTATATCATTAACGATCTCAAGTTGAACGTTAAGTATCTCGCTGACTTTATCCGCTGGAAGATTCTTCTCGAATAATCCAACCAGTATCGGGTCTATTATCGAATAGTCTGCTGGTATCTCATCTAATAATTTATGCCCAGGATATAGCTGCGGGCTGCTAGGCTTCTTCACAACTCTCTCCGGCAAACCCATATATGCTGCTAGCTCCCTAACCTGCGTCTTATAGAGATGCCTTATGGGAAAGAAGTCGGCTGCGCCGTCACCGTACTTGGTGAAATAGCCTATCAAATACTCGCTTCTATCGCTTGTTCCGACAACAAGATAGTTGTATAGGTTCGCGTAGAAATACAGTATCAACATTCTAACTCTGGCGCGCACGTTAGCCAGCGGCATCCTAACCCTTGGATCATCCGGGTTCACTTTTAAAGCCTTCACGATAGTCTCACATATGTCGTCAATGTTAACTAAAATCGTCTTCATATTGAGCTTTCTAGACACCTCTAACGCGTCTTCCAGATCCTCTTTTGGAGTGAAGCTGGTAGGCATAATTACGCCTAAAACCTTATCTCCGCCTAAGGCTCGAACACATAAAGCCGCGGTTAAACTGCTGTCTATGCCGCCGCTTAAGCCGAGAACAACCCCCGCTGCCCCTGCCTTCTCAACCTCACCCCTTATAAAATCAACTATTTCACTGATGGTTTTCTCGAAGTCTATTTCGGGCACCTTAATTACATCCATCTTTAATCGCTCCTTCCCCTAGAATAGGGTTTATTTAAAGCCGGGCAAGTACTCTGCTTCTGCCCTGAACATTTCTTCAACCATATGTTCTATCTCATCTATAGTTAATATCGCGCTCGTTAACGGGTCGAGAAGAATAGCTTGAAACGCCAATCTTTTATCTTTTTCAACAGCCGCTTTAACGGCTAGCTCCTGAACATTAATGTTTGTTCTGTTTAGTGCTGCGCATTGAGGGGGTAGATCGCCCACATAGCATGGATGTATACCAGCCCTATCGACTAGACACGGGACTTCAACGCAGCATCCATATGGCAGGTTCGTTATAAGCCAACTGTTTTTAACATTACCATGTATTCTCCTTGGGATGCCTGTCTCAATAGAATGAATTATATGTGAGCAGTATTCTTGGCTTCTATCTAAGGGGAACCTGTAGCCCTCAGCGAGAAGCTTCCTCAGCTCCTCATCCTGCATTGCTCTCCTACTCTCCATGGAATCCAATCTTTCTAAGGGATTAACCAGCTTAAACCTTTCGAACAGATCGGGCCTCTTCCTAAAGTATGGAAGATACTCCGACATATGCTGGCTGGACTCGGTGTTAAAGTATCCAAACGCCTTAAAAATCTCAACTCTAACGATGTCTGCCCCAGCCCAGTGGGCATCATCCCTCATATAGACGCTTGGATCCTTAAATTTCTCTCTAAGCATGGGGTACGCGTCCACTCCACGCCACTTAAGTTCTAGGAACCAGGCCATGTGGTTTATGCCTGCAACCCAGTAAGAGAGCTCATCGACTGGAACGCCTAGGTAGCGCGCTAGCTCAGCAGCTGTCCCTTGAACGCTGTGACATAATCCGACGCTTTTTATGCGCGTATAATCGTTTATTGCCCAGCATATTATAGCCATTGGATTCGTGTAGTTTATGAGTAGGGCTTCTGGGCATAGGTCTTCCATATCATAGCATATGTCTAGGATCGCTGGAACGTGGCGTAAACCATAAAAAACTCCTCCGGGGCCGATGGTATCTCCAACACCTTGAATGACGCCGTATTTCGCTGGGATCTCAAGGTCAAGCCTATACGCTTTAAGACCTCCAACTCTAATTGAGACTATTACGTAGTCGGCGCCATCGAGCGCAACTCTCCTATCGGTTGTGGACTCAACCCTAGTCTTGAAGTCGCGCTGTTCAATAAGCCTTTTAGTGAAAGCGGTTATGAGATCAAGCCTATCTCTATCAATATCCATTAGCGCTATAGTGCTTTCCCTAAGCTCCGGATAGGATAGCAGGTCGGTTATGAGGCGTCTGGAGAACACATGGCTTCCGGCGCCAATAATGGCGATTTTCACCATCTAATAACGCTCCAACTTTACTATAAACCTTAACCTCATTAGATTAGAGAAGATACTCTCTTATATCTGCCTTGCTAAAAACCATGAGAATATCGAACAAATAGGAATTATGAATTTTTAGTCCATCAGGCTACGAGAGCGTTTAAAAACCGTTATTAAGGTTTCCTAGAATACTTTGATTTAAATGGAATGTTGAGGCGTCGTCGTTTATGAGGGGCCTTAAAAACGCTTGGCTCGCGAACTTAAAATCTAGGCTTGTCCTATTGGAGGTCGCTAGGAGAATTGTTCAATTCTTCTTTTTAATTCTTCTCAACTCAGCCATATTTGGCTTACTGGCTGTTCCGCTAGTATTGCCGATACTGCTGCCATCCGGCTCACCCTTTAAAATAGCTGGCGAAGCCATGAGTCTTCTACAGAAAATGATGTATGATTCTTTATTCCCACTGTTACCCCTAGCTTCAATATTATTGTTCGGCGTTTTAACCGGCAGGGCTTTATGCGGATGGATATGCCCAATGGGTTTGATTCAAGATATGCTGGCGATCCATGAAACTAAGAGATTTAAGGTGTCGCCTGAAGCGCATAGAAGCTTTATAGGCATAAAATACGTTATCTTAGGTTTAACCTTGCTGATAAGCGCCTCATTATCTCTCGCACAATTCAGCGAAAGCGGGAGAATATATAGGGAGACGTTAGGGTTGTTTGCTCAAGCACCATTTAACATTTTAAGTCCATCCGACACGCTTTTCGCCGTTCTCCCCAGACTGCTATCCGCTCTTTCGCTCTCCATATACTCTGGACTTGAATACTTTACCATAACGCCGCTCCTAATTGTTAGACTGGTGATACTGATCGCCATCCTATTTTTAGCGGCGTATATTCCGAGAGTCTGGTGCAGATACATGTGTCCTCAAGGAGCATTATTAGCGCTAGTAAGCCGATTCAGCCTACTAGGCTTGAGAAGGGATATAGTACGATGCACAAAAATCGGATGTCGCATATGCGAGGAGAAATGTCCAATGAAGGTTCCAATACTAAAATCTCCTAGAGAGAAAATCACTGACCCAGAATGCATATACTGCTTAAGATGTGTCGCAGCTTGTCCAACCAAAGCTATAAAACCAATCTTTCCATGATAGTATCGGCTGAACGCCTCATTCTTTCATACGCGGATGATTTATTAGACATTAAGATGATTTATTAATGCGTTTTCTCGCCATCTTCGCCGCTGTTTTAATCGCCTCCATCATGCTTTGCGGGTTCGCCTCTCCTTTCCCAGCTTTCCCGAATGCTGTGCCATGATCCACCGACGTGCGTATTATCGGTAAACCTATTGTAAGGTTTACACCCCTAACACGTGTCCACCCCTGCCTCTTCTCATCCCACCTTAAGCCAAGCATCTTCACCGGTATATGTCCCTGATCATGATACATTGCTACTACAGCATCGAAAGCTCCACCCATAGCTCTCACAAACACCGTGTCAGCTGGCAGTGGACCGATAACATTAATGCCGTCTCTCTTTGCCATTTCAACGGCGGGCGCAATCTCTTTAATCTCCTCGTCTCCGAAAAGCCCTCCCTCACCGCAATGCGGGTTCAAGCCAGCTACGGCTATTTTAGGATGTTTCACGCCCATGTCTTTCAGGGCTCCATCTGTTAACACTATCACCTTGTAGACCCGCTCCCTCTTTATTAAGTCGCACGCGTTCCTTAGGGAGACATGGGTCGTCACATGCGATACTCTAAGATTGCCTATGTGAGTTGAATCGAAAGAGGATGTTTTAATTGCTCGTAGAGCGGCAGCTTCTCTTGGGTTCGGAGAGACTAGGATGTCAAAGGCCATATCTGACGTGTTAGGAGAGGTTGCCACCCAAGTTTCTGGCGAGTTTAAGGCTGCTGGAATAATAGTTGTGGGCGGAGATACCGCCATAAGAGTGATGAAGCATATACGGGCGTGTGGAGTTAGAGTTTGTGGTGAGGTTATGCCGGGAATCCCATATGGTGTCGTATTGGGCGGCGGGTTTGATGGGGGGCTGGTGATAACTAAGGCTGGGGGTTTCGGCCGAGAGGACGCGATTCTAAGGGCTATAGAGGGGTTAAAGAAGGGTTTACCCGCCTAATGGAACTTCAAATACAGATTCTCTCTATCAGCTTTATTTCAGCACATTATCGTTAGAGATTTCTAATTTTCAGTCGTCAATATAAATTATTTTTAGAGTTTCTTCGTAAATATTTGTTCTTCATAAATTTTAATTTATTTTTCGCCTATTTACGATAGGAGGCTGATTATTTAGATATGATTTTTCGTTTTAGCGGCAGATTAATGCTTATCGTGGTTTTGCTGCCGCTGCTCTTTTCAGCCATGCTTCCCACGCTTGTTGTTTCCACTAAACCTAGCAGAGCTGAATTACTGTTGAGGTTTAAGCCCGGTGTCTGTAGGCATGCTGGCGAAGGTTTGCTCCGCTCTATAGGCGCATGCGTTACCGATAAGATACCGCAGATAAGCGTCTTGGTGATATCGGTTCCGGAGGGGGCGGCGGAGCGCGTTAAATCCGCTTTGATGAGGAACCCCATGGTTGATTTTGTTGAGGAGAACCGCTTAATCGAGCCTTCTCAGACCCCTAACGACCCATATTACTCTAAGCAGTGGCATCTTCCAACGATAGGTGCTCCGGGCGCTTGGGACGTTTCAACCGGAAGCCAAAGCATTGTTGTCGCTGTACTTGATAGCGGTGTTGACCCATCACATCCGGATTTGGCTGGTAAGCTGCTTCAGGGCTGGAATTTCTATGATAATAATGCTGATACAAGCGATGTTTATGGGCATGGGACCAAGGTTGCCGGGACAGCGGCCGCCATAGCGAATAACGGGATCGGTGTGGCCAGCGTGGCGTGGAACTGTGTAATTTTGCCAGTTAGGGTTACGGATACGAGCGGCTACACCAGCTACTCGCTTCTAAGCAAGGGTCTCACCTACGCTGCTGACCGCGGCGCTAAGGTTGCTGTGATGAGCTTCCAGATTTTCAGCGGTTCATCGCTCTCAAGCGCTGCGAAATATTTTATGGATAAGGGTGGTTTGGCTGTTGCGGCTGCTGGTAATACTGGCAAGTATGAGGGTTACGCGGATAACCCATATATTGTATCGGTTAGCGCCACAGCTAGTGGCGACATCCTTGCGAGCTTCTCGTCTTATGGGCCTTATGTCGACCTATCGGCTCCCGGCGTAAGCATATATACGACCGTTAAAGGTGGGAGCTACGGCTCTGTCTCTGGGACGTCTTTCTCGGCGCCTATTGTTGCTGGCGTAGCAGCCCTAATCTTCTCGGCCAATCCGTCCCTTACACCAGCGGATATAGAGCAAATTCTTGAGTCTACTGCTGTTGATTTGGGTGATACTGGCTACGATGTTTATTATGGTTGGGGTAGGGTTAACGCCTACGAAGCCCTTAAAGCTGCCGCCGGAGCGGCTCCGCCTCCTCCTGACACTACTCCGCCTAGGGTTGAGATAACTTATCCTAGGAGCGGGGATACTGTTTCGGGCGCTGTTGTCGTGTCTGTTAGCGCGAGCGACGATAGGGGCGTAGCTAGGGTTGAATTGTTCAAGAATGGCGTGTTGTTTGCCGTTGACTCTGAGGAGCCCTATGAGTTCTATTGGGATACTACCACTGAGCCTGACGGCGCATATACGTTGGTTGCTAGGGCTTATGATGCTGCTGGCAATGTTGGCGAGTCTAATGCTGTCTCCGTTAACGTCGTTAATTTTAGGGATGTTAAGCCGCCCGCCGTCAGCATTGTTAAGCCTCTGGATGGCTCGACCGCCTCTAGGACGATTGATGTCGTTGCTTCCGCCTGGGATGAGTCTGGCGTAAGCCGCGTTGAGTTCTATGTTGACGGTAAGCTGGCTGCCACTGTTAGCGCTGAGCCATACGTATATCGCTGGAACACTAGGTCTGTTAAGGATGGATGGCACACGATAACAGCTAAAGCCTACGACAAATATGGGAATGCCGCCGAAGCAACAATAAAAGTCTACGTTTCAAACAGAAAGTAGTCTCTGCTGGGCGCCGCTTAAGTTAACTTCGCTAAATCTTTTGTTTTCTTAGCTTGGAATTTAATAGTTGATTTGGAAGCGTATGTGTTTGAGTGAAATATTCGTATAGGGGTTTCGAGGGGAATGGATAAAGGGGGCTAAGAGGGTTAGGGCGGCTAGAGAGATGGATGCCATTAGAGAGGAGATCTTTAGCAAGTGTGGTTCAGCGGACTATGATTCGGCAGAGATGATAAGGTATTGGAGAGAAGCGAGAAGATGATGTTTATGCGGGAATAAATGTATTCATGCTTTTGAGCTTTGGCTGGAGGTTGATTTAGTTATAAATTCTTAGGCTTAACGATGTCGCCTGTTGCCTTTAGAACCCATATGCCCTCTTTCTCGGCTCTCTCAATTAGGTCTGGCATGGCTAGGCTCGTGTAAACGACCTTCAATATTTTCGGCCTTAGCGTGTCTGGGTATAGGGTTCTTAGTTTCTCGAGGTTACTGTTTATTTTGTCTACTATGTTTGCGGGCGCTCTGACGGATGCTTCGCCTATAACGCATATCTCATCTGAGGCGCCGTAAATGTTTATTTCGGCTTCTGGCAATATTAGTGAGCCTACTTCGACCTCGTAGCCCATCTCCCTAAGCCTATACTTAACTATGATTCTAGCCTCCTCCTCAATATCTAATGTTATCTTCTCTAATGTGCGCTCAACCCTGGTAAGCCTAATATCCAGCTGCCTATACATCCTATTGAAGTCCTCCCTCATTTTATTGAAGTCCTCTCTAAGCCCAGCTATCTCAGCCCAAATCTTCGTCTGCTCCTCTCTAAGCGCCTTTATCTCAGCCCATATTCTTGTCTGCTCCTCCCTGAGTCCGGAGATCTCTGTCCATATTTTTGTTTGCTCCTCTCTAAGCCTAGCTATCTCCATCCATATTTTTGTCTGTTCTTCTCTTAGCGCTTTAATCTCAGTCCATATCTTTGCCTGCTCCTCCCTCAGCGCTCTCATCTCTGTCCATATTTTTGTCTGTTCTTCTCTGAGTTTGACTTGTTCTTCGGCTAGCTTAGCCTGCTCTCTTCTAAGCTCTATTTGTTCTTTGGCTAATCTTACTTGTTCTTCGGCTAAGGTGTCAAGTCTCTTGAGTATCTCAGATAGCCCTAGGTAGCCTGCAACAGCGTAGCGGAACTCCAAGTCCTTATCCAGTAGTTCTAGGAACTCTCTCTTTAAAGACTCCATTACTTGGTTCACTCTTTGCTAACATGTTTAGTGTGGGTTTAGGGGTATTTAAGGGTTAACGCCTAGCGGGATGATGCTGAGAAAAGCGTAGTGGCTTTGGAGTAAGATGGAGCAGGATGATGCTTAATATTGGAGTTATGTTGAGAGTATTAGTAGCCTCCTTAGAATCGCTAGAATCGCTCTTATGGAGCCAACTACTGTTAATTATTGTTTTCTTTTTCGAAACTTGGATTTATAGGAGACTATGGTCAAGATGGTTGCGCTTAAGAGGAGTGTGAGTATGGCTAGGGAATTGATGTGTAAAGTCCAACTATGATTGGTGATACTTAGATCTGAATCTATGATGAAGCCGCCTACGGGAGGCGGAAGGGGAGGTGAGGTACAGAGGTACGCCGTTACGCTCCAGTTTTCACCGACGTCTATCTTTTTCTCCCAATAATATGCGACGGCGCTATCCAGGTTGGAATCAGCGATAGTTCTCGCTAAGTGTGAGAAGCTATATGCATAGTCATATAGGCCTGGGTTAGGGTTTGAGCCTCCGCCCCATGCGGCGAACATGAATCCTTTGGGTGGGGTTGCCGGTATTCTGAGCCAAGATGGTTCGCTGATGGAGCCGTAGATCGTGAATGTTGGGTTGTTTGGGTTGTCTGTTGCCTCCCAATAACTGAAGTCTGGTGGGAGCCAGTCAGTCTCGCTGCTGAGCCAATTGGAGCTGGGATTAACGGTTCTAAGCCATGAGCCGTCGTTATCTGCGATCATAATATCCCAGAGGTATCTTATGCCAACAGTATACTTCTGGCTGCCCTCATTCTTTATGGACACCGTTACTCTAACGTATGTGTCGTGAATTGTTGAGCCTAAGATCTCAATCTCCTGCGTAATGAAGAGGTTCTCATCAGTCCTCCATTTGATAACAACTATTCTATTAGTGTGGTGGATTGAGGTTAAATTCTCGTCTAGGCATATCACGGTATAGTTGGGGTCGGGTATAATCTCCTTATATGATGTTGTGACGTACATTCTCTTTGTCTCGTTAACAACTATTGTGTTGTATGATGACCAAGCGCTGCCGACTGAGCCTCCGTAAAAGACGTTTTTGTCGGGAGCTGGATGGTTTGGTCCGGTACAAATAGTGTATGATCCGATACCGAAGCCGGTTTCGTTCTCAACATACACTGTTAATATGCCGTTACTTATTTCAATTGTTGAGCCTGAGCCGTTATCTGGTTTGGCGTAGACTGCTACTGAATTGAATAAGAGGGCTATTAGCAGAAGAGAGAGGGGAAGCACGGTTAAAAGCGCAGTGTTAGAAAAGTTGAATCTCCCCATAAAATATTCTCCTTTTATGTCGTTTAATAATGATGTATATTGTTAAGCAAATATAAGAGTTTCCATTTCTCCGGGGCTTCTAGAGGCTCTTATCGGGCGGAGGTATATAAATAAAAAAAGAGGGGGATTGGGTTTAAAGGGCTTTATTAGCCCTCACCCTCTTATGGGTATGTTATCGGTTAGCAGGGATTTTGGCAGACAAATTTCAGCCTATTGTTGTTTAAGGCGTCGAGTATATTCTTCCAGTACTCCTGCTCGGCTCCGTTCGATAGCGCTGTATTAGCATTAATAATTATTTCTTCAATTGTTATGAAGCCGCTTGGCACATATGTTGACGGCCCAACGTAGACTATTGTTGAGTTGCTTAGGTATCTGTGGCGGACATTTAGCGCTGTGGCGATTAGCTGGGCTGATAGCATCCACCTCATATCTCTTGCTGTAGCCCTAAGCAGATAGGTTCTAATCTGGCTTCTCGCAGTCAGAAGGCCATTATTGCCGTTATTGGTGGTGAATGGCGGATACCATCCACTTGGCTTATATAGGTTCAGGCTGTTAAGATAGATTACGTCTTCTTTCGTGATTAGCTTGTTGCCTGCATTAGCCCAGTAGCCCAATGTCCTACCGCCATAGCCAGGCTTTAAGCAAACGTTTCCAAAGTTATTGTCCTTGCTTATTTCTCCCGACTTGAGCTCAACTGTTATGCTGGTTGGCGTCGTGTTCGCCCAGTTATCGGGCAGAACCTCTACAATAGTATAGTTTCCAGCATCTAATTCATCAAAGCAGTAGCTTCCATCAGAGCCGGTTGTTATCTCATTAATCTTTGAGCCGCCGAGCCATAGCTCTATTTTTATCCCTGCAACACCTAGCTCGCCATAATCCCATACGCCATTCGCGTTAGCGTCATAGAATTTGTATCCACATATCTTGGCGATCAAGTCTACTGAGGCGCTGGCATTGGCTGAAACAAATAGGCCTAAGGCGTCTTTGCCCTCTGCGGTGACATTGTTCACTAGCGGATCTGAGTCTCCAGCCTCAACAGTATATGTCTTAGTGAATGTCTTGCTTTCGCTTTCGCCGACACCTAGGAATCCGTTAGTGGGCAGTGTGCCAAGCAATGTGTCTGTAACGTTCACGTTGTACAGTGGGCAGTCGCCGATATTAATCACATTAATAGTGTATTCGATTACGTACCCGGCGTAAGCCCTAGTAACATTGGCAACCTTCGTAACCATAATCTTTGGGTGGAGAATGTCAACCTTCCAAGAAGCGGAGTCTGAAACTTTTCCGCCCAAAGCATCCGTTCCGGTGGCGTTAGCCGTGTTCTCTGTTGGATCTTCTGTCGGCTGAATGGGGACTATTTCCTCATGCTTCTCGCCCGGCTTAAGCGTTCCACTCCAGCTTATGCCGAGCAGTTCATCCTCAAGCGTGACGGTAAGGTTGCAGTCGCCGGTGTTAACAACAGTAACATTATATTCAACCCAGTCGCCCTCATGAATCATAGTCACATTTGCCGTCTTAATAACATCTATGCTCGGATGTAGAACGTCAATAGACCAAGAAGCAGTCTTAGTCACCTCAAAGTTGAGGTCATCTTTATACTTTACTGTAACAGTATTTGTTATGTCACCGCTGGGGGATGGAACATTATAGGTGAAAGTCTTTGTTTCAGATGCGCCGGGAGCCAAACTCTCAGGGAAGCTCGCTGAAATATTGCCGAGAAGCGAGTCAACTACCGAAACCTTGTACATGATAGTATCGGTGGACGGATTCGTAATCGTAATAGTGTAGGTGATAGTGTCACCCTCATGGGCATATTGTGGGCCGCTCTTGGAAACGGTTATATTCGGATGTAGTATGTCAACTGTCCAGGTTGCTTGGTTATTGTTTTCATCTGGATCGTTAACTTCACTGGTTACTTCTGCCGTGTTCACTAGTGGATCTGGATCTGTTTCTAAAACTTTGTATGTGGCTGTGAAGATCCAGGTTTCGACAACATCAAGCATTCCGTTACCATTGGTGTCGCCGTTTACATATGTGGCTTTTCCAGCCTTATCATCGGTGACTGCCACATTAGCTGCGCTGTCCGGGCCAGAATTGTTTACACTAAATGTGAAAGTTATTTCATCGCCAACATGAGCATAATATGGACCGCTCTTCACTATACTCAAATCTGCCTTAAGCTCCGCTAGTGGAGTCGATATGGTGAAAGAACAGTACACGTCGCCTCCATCATATTTTCCATTTTCGTTGTCGTCGACTACTATGTAATATGTGCCTGCTTTAGTTGGAGCTTTCCAAATTAGGAAGGGTCCGTGAGTTCCTTGATTATCTATTGTAAAAGTCTCATATCCACCGGAAGTATCATTTAAATCCTTTCCCGTTATTGGTTCATTTGACACAATATAAATTCTAAAACTATTTTTTCCAGACCCACTGCCAGAATATACAACGGCATAAACATCTTCTGTTGTTAAAAAGTTCTCTTTTTCTGGAGGATAACTTGAACCTGAGGGTTTAACCCAATTGATGTTTACAGCATCTGTAAATGTTGTTTCCGCCGTGTTTATTCCGTCTGTTGCTGTTACCTTATATTCGCCCTCTATCCCATCTAACTGGTATTCTGCTATGAATTTCCCTTCATCATCAGACGCAATATATAATGTGTCTATGGTATTATCCGGTCTCAAAATAGTTATCGTGATATTTGAGATCGATGCGAAGTTTGCTCCATGAATTATCACAGTTTCTCCAGGCGTGTAATCGCTCTTATCAGTCCATATGACCGCTTCCACAGCCATAGAATAAATTGGGAAAGACGCTAACACCAATACCATCAGGATTGCCAGCATCAGTAAGCCAATCTTACCCTTCATATTCGCACCCTTTTCCTCCTTTCATATTTTTCCGATCGGTTTGAGGCCTCCATTCAGCTTTCCTTATAGCTCTTTTAGTCTCTCTTTTTCCCGCTTGATCTTCTCTAGGCAGGCTTCCCGGACGAAGGCTGAGCGGCTAGGCCAGTAGCCGAGATCTTTAATGAGATTGTCTATCTCTTCAAGGATCTTAAGCGGTAGGGAGACCGCGCCAAACCTAACACGAGCCTTCCTAGCACCAGCCTTAAACGCACCCTCACCTTCTTCCCTATCCCTTAAGCCTGCCGCATCCATTGATATCTGCTCTAACATTTCTATTGAAACCCCAGACCGAGAACGTGAGAATCGGCCGGAGGCCTCAAATCAATCAAGATTATAAATCTATATTAGTAACATATATACCTTCCTATATAATTGCATTTAATTAAGCATGCTGGAAGTAAGAAAAACGGACAGAAAGGAAAAAAAGAAAAACGGACAACCGCGAAACCCACAGTCAAACCCATAAACCTTATTAAACACCAATCAATAAACCGATATTTGAGCGTGAAAGCAATAAACCAACTAAAAATTCTCCTAGCAGCAGCCCTATGCGCATCGCTCTCGCTTCTAATCTTCTTCGCAACCCCGATAATAAAAGTCACAAAGATAACCACGTATAAAACATGGCTCCCAGACGGCACAATAGAAACAGCCACAAAAGAAGACAACGCGTGGATCACGCCATACCAGCTCCTCTCAGGCGTAGAAGTCTTCCTAGACATAACAGACCTAAAAAGCCTAAAAGAAGCGCTAGAAAGCGTGCGTTTCAAGGAAGAGTATCGCCCGCCAAAAGCCAAGATTGAGTGCGGAGAGAAGAGCGCAATCCTAATGAAATACCTGGAGGAGAAAGGCTTCAAAGTCAGCATGGGACGCGGAACAATCTCAAGAGACAACGAGGAAGAAGCGGTCAGCCACGCATGGGTCCTAGTCCACCTAGAAGACAACACATACGTCGTAGAAGTCAACACAGAATCAGGATACGCCGACATAGTCGGGACAGTTAAGGAAGCAGCAGAATCCCAAACCCTAAAATACAGCGAAAAGGAGCGATGGGACATGAAAAAAGTCAAAGAAAAATACAGTGAACTCCTAAAAGACCCCATCAACAAATACCTAGAAACCGAGAAGAAATAGCGCAACCCAGCCGTCTAGATCAACTTAAATACTGGTCTACCAGTATAGTTCTCTAGTGGCATCCATGAGAAAAATCAGCCTATACATAGACGAGGAATTATGGGCTAAATTCAAGGATACAGTTCTAAGGAAGCATGGAACATTAAGGAAGCTAAGCAATGAGGTTGAAAACCTATTGAGAGAAACCCTAGTCGACGAAGAGGTTAGGCAAGCCCTTAAAAGAATCAACGCCAACATTAAAACCCTAAAGTCTCCAGAAGAGATAAAGCGGGAAAGACCTACGCTGAGAGGACCAGCCGCCGAGCTCCTCATCAGAGAGATGAGGGGAAACCCCATTGCTAAAGGTTTATCTTGACAGCAGCGCAATAGTTAAAAGATACATCTCAGAACCCGGAAGCCCCGCCGAGACAAAATATTCGATAAATGCTGGGAAGGAGAATTGCTTATAGCAACATCCATCTGGAACATCGGCGAGGTGCTAGGAGTTCTCGATATTAGAAGAAGGAGAAAATGGCTTGATGAAAACGAATTCAATAGAACTCTTACGGGGTTCTTAAGCGAAATACGGGGCTACTCCGCCTGAAAAGCATAGAAATAATCCCTGTTTTAACATCTATATTTGTAGAGGGCTGGCCCTTAATCTTAGAGGAGCATATCTACGAAGCCGACGCCCTCCAAATCCAAACGTGCATATGCTCTGAAAGTAAATTGCTTCTAAGTGCCGATGAGGAGCTCATAAACACCGCCCTGAAAAAGGGAAAAAGAGCCGTAAACATTAAAGACGAGAGTGAGGTCGAAACTTCATTAAAAGTAGCCATGAAAAACGGCAATTAAGGATGGATACACCACTTTTATCTCTTGACGAGAAGGATTATGAATAGCCCCATGATCATTATGGAGAGCCAAAACGCTAAATCCGCCGTTAATGGCGCTAAATCAACCCTCCAAACATCAACCGGACCATGAATAGTATTCAACGTGTGAGTGCACCAAACCAGCGGAAAACCATAGTCCACATGGACATAATCCGGCCAATTAAACTCGAAACCCCATGTTACCGCTAAAACCGTTACTGCAGCCATTAGAACCGCGAAAATCATCGCAAATATATTTCTGCTCATATCTAAACCACTTCAATCCATATAATATAAACTTTGCTAATTAGCATACTGAAAAATCTTTAGGAGAATTGATAAAAATTATTCCTTAAGGTTATTAGCATTCTTCAAGAATCTTCTCAATTATCGCGTTCCCCATATCACTTGTCGTCGCTGTTCCGCCTAAATCATATGTCTTAACTTTCCCCTCGCTTAAAACCTTCTCGACAGCGGTCTCTATGCGCCTAGCCGCCTCATACTCGCCGAGCCAATCAAGCATCATCTTAGCAGCCAGAATAGTTGCGATTGGATTAGCCCTATTTTTACCAGCATGCTTGGGCGCTGAGCCGTGAACAGGCTCAAACATGCCGTAGCTATCGCCTATATTCGCCCCGGCGGCAAGCCCTATGCCGCCAGCTATCTGCGCAGCCTCATCGGAAAGTATGTCGCCGAAAAGATTCGTGGTCACAATAACATCAAACCTCTCAGGCTCCTTAATAAGCCTCATAGCCATAGCATCAATATGCTCCTCATCAACGCGGACTGAGGAGAATTCCATCGCTACGCGGAAGACAGAATCCCTAAATATGCCATCGGTCACGCGCAGAATATTCCTCTTATGAACGCACGTCACATGGCATCTACGCTTCTCGGCAAGCTTAAAAGCGAACCTAGCAACCCTCTCAGAGGCTTCACGCGTTACAATCCTTAAGGCAACGCCTCTTCCGGGCGAAATCTCATACTCTACGCCAGAATAAAGGCCTTCAGTGTTCTCCCTAACGATAACGAGGTCTATGCTGGGCTTAAGGGACCAGACCCCTGGAAGGGACTTACATGGCCTAACATTAGCATACAAATTAAACATTTTCCTAATGGTTACGGCAACGCTCGGCGGAGCACCCGGCTCCTCAGGCGTCGTCATAGGCCCCTTAAGGCAAGCATGGCTCCCCCTAAGAACCTCAACTGTTTTCTGTGGGAGATTAGTTCCGTATTTTTCTATGCAGTTGTATCCGGCCTCGCCGTAAACTATCTCCAACTTTAAGCCGCTGACAGCCTTCTGGACAGCCCTTAAAACCTCAACCGCGGCGCTCACGACCTCCGGACCTATGCCATCACCGGGGAGAACCGCTATCCTATACGTCCCCTGCATCCAAATAATCCTCCATCATGATACCTAAAGTTTTGCTAGCATGCGGAAAATAAATGTTTCTTAAAGCATCTCTATACATCAATGGATTTATCGCATATAGGTAAGTGAACTCATAGGCTTAGGTCTATTTTGAATTGGCTTTCTAGGGCTCGTATATCCTTATAAAGGTCATGGTGCTTAACTAGCTTTAACGACAATGGTGCTCGATATATAGTTAAATAATCTTTGCTGCCTCTGCGGGTATAATATTAAGCCTAAAATGAAGTCTATTGGGGGCAGAAAGGCTTTCCCTAGGCTTTCTATGGCCGCTGTTGCGATATCCATGGGTTTTTCATCAGCCCTAACAACTTTAATCTTCAGAATCATTTTTCCAAGAGATTGCCCGTAAACCCCCTCCATGAAAGTCCAGTATAGAAACGAGACCACGTTGGTGAGACTGAAGCTCGCAAATACACCGAGATCCCATCCAAAACCCTCGATCAGAAGTCTCCAGGGCAAAAGGAATATGGAGACCATTGGAACCACTATAAGCCCAATTATAATAACATCTATAAAGTATGCGGCTATTCTCTCACCCCAGCTGGCCAGCTCCGGCCTAGATTTAGGGGCTGCTGGCGGGACAGCTGCTCCACAGTTGGGGCAGAATAAGGCGTCATCCGGTAGCTTAAAGCCGCAATGCCTACAATATGGCATAGTTTAGCACCAAACTTTAATATTTCAATCCTTTTAATAAGGTTATGCGCTGAAGCATCCGGGGTGCTGTGCACTTGGATGTGGAGGAGCGATTAAACCTGATTACCCGTAACACTGAAGAGACTGTGACCGTTAATGAGCTGCGCTTCCTACTGGAGACTACAAGTAGACCTAAGGCTTACTGGGGTTTTGAATGTTCGGGTCTTATGCATATTGGCATGGGTTTGGTCTGCGGCTCTAAGATTAAAGATATCGCCAGAGCCGGGTTCGACTTCATAATATTCTTGGCGGATTGGCACAGCTGGATAAACAATAAGCTGGGCGGGTTAATGGAGAATATACGCTTATGCGGCGAATATTTTAAGCAATGCTTTGAGGCTCTAGGGGTAACCTCGGCTGGCAATGTGCGCTTTGTCTGGGCTTCGGACATAGCGGGCGATATAGAGTATTGGGAGAAAGTCATAAGAATAGCTAAGGGCTCGTCGCTCCTAAGGGTTAGAAGGGCATTAACAATAATGGGGCGTGAGCTCGATATGGCTGACATAGAGACAGCATGGATATTTTATCCATGTATGCAGGCCGCCGACATATTCCATCTAGAGCTGGATATGGCTTGCGGCGGCATAGATCAGAGAAAAGCGCACATGCTGGCCAGGGATTCTGCTGAGAAGATGGGCTGGAAGAAGCCAGTATGTCTACATACACCGCTGCTTTCAGGGCTACAGCCCCCGGCCGCTGAGGTTTCAGAAGGCAGATTCGATGAGGATGCTAAACTAAGCGAGAAGATAGGCATAAAAATGTCTAAGAGCAAGCCTGAGAGCTGCATATTCGTTCATGATTCCCCAGATGAAATCAGAGCTAAGATAAGGGCAGCATATTGTCCGCCAAGACAGGAGGAGAAAAACCCTATCCTTGAGCACGCAAAATACATAGTTTTCCCCGAGCTAGGCCATATGGAGGTTCCGAGGCCAGCTAAATATGGCGGGCCAGTAACCTTCGAGAAGTATGAGGATTTGAGGGACGCCTATTTACGCGGCGAAATACATCCATTAGACTTAAAGCGCGGTGTTGCTGAAGCCCTAGTTAAAATACTTGAGCCTGTGAGAGAATACTTTAAGCGGAAACCCGATCTGTTGAACGAGATGCGTAGAATAGAGTCCAGCTTAAAGCGGGAATGAAAGGTTAAGTTATATGAGCATGGATTTAGCGCCGCTGCTAACATCCTTCTCCATCATTTTCCTAGCCGAGCTCGGCGATAAAACTCAGATTTGCACAATTATGCTCTCATCCAGATCGTCAGCCCCCTCAGTCTTTTTTGGAGCCATGGCAGCATTCTTCATGGTTGATGGGTTAAGCGCTTTGCTGGGTGGGGAGTTGCTGTGCATGCTGCCAAGGAATATTATTAGGCTTGCAGCGGGTTTAACATTCATAGTTTTCGGCATACTCTCACTTATCCGCAGAGAAGAGAATAGAGGAATATGCAAAGATGTTAGCGCATCGTTTTTTAGAGCTTTTTCGCTGGTTGCATTAATGGAGCTAGGCGATAAGACGCAGATTTTCTCAATATTCCTAGCAGCCCAGTTCGGAAACCCTATACTGGTTCTGGCGGGCATTATGCTGGCGTTCACAGTAATAACTGGCATAGGCGTTTTCTTAGGCCATAAGATCCTAAGGGCTGTGCCGGAGAAGTTTCTGCGAATCGGGGCTGCCGCCACGTTTATCCTTCTGGGGCTAATCCAAGTGGCGGAAGCGCTACTTTCAGTTGATTAAGGCAGTCTTCAATCCAACTGATGGTTTACTATCCCTCCGGCTCAATTATCACCGCGGTTCCGGTGGCAGATATTACAATTATGCCTGCGCCTAAACCAAGGTCAGATGTCTCCAAATCCACTCCGACAACAGCGTTTGCCCCCATAGCTGCGGCCTTCGCCTTCATCCTCTCTAAAGCCTCTGCGCGCGCCTTCTCAATCTCTGTTGTGAAGGCTTTGACTTCACCACCAAACATCGTTTCAATGCCTGCGATAAACCTTCCAAGCATGCCCCTCGTCCTAGGGGATAAGCCGGTAACTACACCAAGCACCCTCTTAATTCTATAGCCCGGTATTGTAGGTGTTGTAGCCACAATAATGTTCTTTATCGTGTCTAGAGATGCGCCGCATTTAGGGCAGAATCTTGCGCCCTCGTCAACCTCCGCCTCACATACTGGGCACCTCATTTAAAACCACCTTTTACGAAAGCTTAATAGTTTAAGGGAACTTTTATGATTTTTGTCGCTAGAAGGTAGGTGTTAGGTTTGAGTAAGACCTCAAGTTTAATCGTAAGGTTATATGATCAGGTCAGCGTCATAAACCCGCATATCTTCGGACATTTCATTGAGCACTTGGGTCGATGCATTTATCCAGGAATATGGGTTGGGGAAGACTCCAGAATACCGAACTATGAGGGGCTGAGGAGAGACGCCCTCCACGCGTTTAAATCCATCAGCGCACCAATCATCAGATGGCCCGGAGGATGCTTCGCAGACGTTTATCATTGGGAGGATGGCATAGGCCCAAGGGAGCAAAGGCCTAGGAGAGTTAACATATGGTGGGGTGGCGAAGAATCAAACGAGTTCGGCACAGATGAATTCATAAAACTATGTAAACTTACTGGCGCAGAACCATACATATGCGCCAACGTCGGCTCCGGAAGTCCCAGCGAAGCTCTGGCTTGGCTTGAGTACTGCAATTACTCCGGTAACACCAAGTATGCGAGTCTTAGATCAAAGAATGGTCATCCGGAGCCGTACAGGGTGAAGTATTGGGGTGTCGGAAACGAGAATTGGGGTTGCGGCGGCTCATTTGACCCAGTGTACTATGCTTGGGAATACCGTAGATTCGCAACATTCCTCAAGCAAGCCGATCCATCAGTTAAGCTGATAGCGTGCGGACACACGTCCAGAGACTGGAATTACAGGTTTATGGAGGCTTTAAGAGACTTTATTCATCTGGTAGACTACCTGTCAATACACTATTACTTCGGTAATCCGCAGCGCTATGGCGGCGACATAAGTTTCAGCGATGAACAATACCTTAACCTGCTTTTCGACATCCAGCACCTTGAATACCAGATTCAGCAAGCAATATCTGTGGTGGACTTCTTCTCTGAGGGCAGAAAGAATATAGGCATAGCTGTCGACGAGTGGGGGGTCTGGCATCCGCAGGCTACTGTTGAAAGCGGCCTATACCAGCAGAATACTTTGAGAGACGCCATACTGGCCGCATCGGTCCTAAACCTTTTCATCGGCTATTCGAGGAGGGTTTGGATGGCTAACATAGCTCAAGCGGTCAACGTTCTGCAAAGCATATGCCTTACGAGGGGCGAAAAAGCGGTCTTTACTCCAACATACCATGTCTTCAACATTTATCAGCCGCACATGGGGAACATAGCCCTAAAAACCGATGTCGATTCGCCTGTAATAAGGGAGCCTGCTGAGAAAGATTATGTTGGCCAGCAGCGCTCTCAGAGAAGACCCCTTAAGCCGCTTAAAGCCCTAGACGCGGCGGCATCAGTAAGCCAAGATAGAAAAAGCCTAGTGATAACTTTGGTTAACCGGAGCCTCGATGAGGATTTTGACGTCAAGATATCTCTGCTCGGTGAGGGTGAGTTTAACGGTGGTAGTTTAGCGGTTCTTAACGCTAGAGATGTAAGAGCATACAACGACTTCGATTTCCCAGAGAACGTGTGGGTTAGAGAGGAAGATCTGCCAACAGCTGAAGGCAGAGAATTCGAGTTTAGGGCTGAGAGACACTCGGTGAGCAGACTAAACCTTAGATTGAGGAGATAGGCTGTGCTCCTAGACCCCGTCAACCTCCTCCTCTACCCTAATTGCTTCCTCAAGCTCCCTAATGCTTCTTACACCTACGGAGACAGCGTGAACATAAGGTACTCTGAAGGCGTATCTGAGAGCCTCTTTCGCTCTGTCTGCAAGTTTTCCTCGCCCTAAAACCTTCATCAAGTACACTCCTTTACCGCTATCGTAAAGCGCCTTTATGGCTTTATGCATGCTTTCTAAATCTCCCCCATGAATATTTATTCCCTCCATGTTAAGAACCGTTAAAACAACATCGATCTCCGGGTATCTTGCGAGCTCCATTGCGAGAACTGAGGAGTGTGTTGAGACGCCTACAGCCCTTATAACCCCGTCTCTCTTCGCTTTAAGAAGAAAGTCCAGCACGTCGCGCCTGCTTTTAAAATCGTCTATTGTGTCAACCGCGTGCAGCATAAATATGTCAAGGTAGCCGGTGTCTATCTCCCTCAAAGCATCCTCAAGATCTCTTCTTGCGCCCTCAACGCTCCTGCTATAGCTTTTACTAGTGATAACAACTTTACTGCGCCCAATCTCCTTCACAGCCTCCCTTATAGACGGGTAGGAGCCGTAGCTTTCTGAAGAATCCCAGAAATTCACGCCCATCTCGAAGCCCTTAACCAATATATCGCGTCCAATAAGCGATCTACCGTAAATGTCCGAGTAATCCGTCCCTATGCACAGCCTAGAAACCAGCAGCCCGCTATTGCCAAGCACTACCTTACGCATCTTGCATCACCCATAGAAAAACGGTATGCCTCTACCCAAGAATAAAGTTTACCTCTACTTCACTTCTTCCTTCTCCTTTGCGTTGCAGCTCAGCTCCTGATGTACCGCGAACGCTAAGGCTGTTAGGGCTGAAGCCGCCGCCAGATCTGTTGCTATCGTGACGCCTGGACATAGATCCACCACTAGGCTTGCGAATCTAAATACTCCGTGGGGTATGCCCTCCCTAGAGCCGACTAGGAAGCTTACCCTGCTACTCTTGATAACTGTTTCAGCCAGCTCCAATGATATGGAGCTTATTGGCTCACCTTCAGGTTCAAAAACTATTATGGGTTCTTTCGCCCTTTCCCTAACAAGCTCGTAGAGGTTCTGGACGTAGACTTCGGTCCTGTGGGGTCTATGCGCATATGTTTTCGACTGTATCTGATATCTAGACTCTATTCCCTCGAAGACGCCCTTGAGAAACGCGTTTAGATCATCAGCCCTAACGGATCCTATTGGCGCAATAACTAATTCGCCAACCTCAAACGTTTGGGCTTCACGACCAATCCTAACGCCCATCTCATGGGAGGCTTCCAAGCCGCCTAAATACGGCATTTGAACAAGCGAAACCTTCTTGAAGTATTCTCTAACCTGAAATTTTCCGGGCCTCATCTTCTTTGGGAAAACGCTTCCATCAACTACGCCTATGTAAGCATGCGGCCCAATAATTTCGACGAACATAACTTTATCTGGGAAGTCTAGGTTGACTGGGCATCCTAAGGCATCCTTTAATACTGAGCCGACCCTGATGTTTACGTCTATACTTGAGAAGCTGTGGCGCCCTCTCCTAACGGTGTTTACTGCAAACGACTTAGCGTCCCTTAAATATTCAATAGCGCTTTTAGCGGCGTCCATAATTGATTCGATTCTAGCTGGCGAATAGCATTTTATTGGCAGAACCCTCTCCGCCTCCGGAACCTTCGCCTCAATCTCTTTGGCTAAATCCTCCGCGGGCAGGTTCGACCAAACTAAAACTAAGCCTGAGAAATTCAGCGGCTCGGCTAAAACTTTGGCTTCAGGGAAAATCTCCCTTAAAATTTGAGCTGTAACCTTCTCATAGTTTCTCAGAGTCTTCACTATCACTGAAGCCCTACTGAAGTCTAATTCATCCGTTTTCAGGCTCATAAGCGGAATCAAGATTACTATGCTAGCAAACAGATATATGTCTAGCGTTATTACTAGCGGAAAAAATCGTCCTAAAGCGCAGCAACGTAACGTTGAAAAGTTAATATCTGTTTAGCGGTAAAAGTTTTCTTATGATTAAATGGATCTTTACGCACGGCGACGGAGACGGCGTATGCGCTGGGGCATTAGCTTTAGCCGCTAACCCAGACGCTAAAGTCTTCTTCACGCATCCATCCGGCCTTCTAGAAGACTTGGAGAATGTTAAGAATGGCGACAGCGCAATAATATGTGACATATCTCTTCCAGAAGATAATTTGGCGGTTATCCTGAAAAGGTTTCTAGAGATCGATGGGTCGGGGGAACTCATATATGTTGACCATCATCCGCTGCCGGAAAACCTCCAGCTAGAGAATATTCCGGGAAAAGTCATTCACAGCGTCAGCTCCTCGGCTTCCGAGCTCACATACACGCTGTTTCAGGAAAAATTGACTTGGCTTATGAGCAGAGTTGCGATCTATGGGGCGGTTTCAGACTACTTGGATAACACTCCAGTAATATCTGCGCTGCTCTGCAGATGGGATAAGAGAACAATATATTTTGAGACCGGCGTTCTGGTGCAGGGGTTAGAGGGTTTTAGAAGGGATCACGAGTTTAAGCGGAAACTCGTTTTTCACCTAGCAAGCTGCCAGCCTCCAAGCCTACATCCGGGTCTACTCGAAGCGGCGCTAGAAAACACTAGGCGGGAGGATGAGATAATACGGTCATTAAGCAGCTATATTAAAGTTTACGGTGACATCGCGTACGCTCTTAACGTACCGTTCTCAGCGGGTAAAACAGCAACATACGTTAGAGCGTTAGCCAACACGCTGGTTGGGGTAGCTGGCGAGGAGCGGAAAGGCTTCATAGACATGAGCTTAAGGACATGCGAGAAAGGCATCGATTTAAACAGCATACTGCGCCGCATATCCCTGAAGTTCGGCGGAAGCGGAGGGGGGCACCCGCAGGCTGCGGGGGCGAGAATACCGAAGGAAAACTTTCCTAAGTTTATAGAGGAGCTAGATATTGCTGTAAAGAGCCGGGCTGGTGAATAGAAGCGGTCTCCGAAAAATATTTATCTTCGGGAGAACTCTGATTATTCCGCCGATGAAGATGGCTACAGTACCCGATTTAATGAGGGCCCCTGGGGTATCTGAGGCATCATTTTAAATAAACCTTTTAAGGCACATGCTCTTCTAAACAAAGAGTAAATTAAACCAGCGTTTGCGGAAAAGAGTTGGAGGCTTAAACTTGGGTCTCGAAGAATATGTTGCCGAAATGGCTAAATCATATGGTTGGGATGTCGAGCTTAGGAGGAGGCATGGAAGCCGCATTCAGGATCTTATCCTTCATAGAGGGGGCTTAATCCTAGTTGTTCAGGTTAAAGATTTATCAAGTCCAGCCGGACCCAGGGCTATCTCGCAGACCAAGAAGGATTTCGATGAATATGTTAAGCATCTGCTTGAAGAAAAGCTGGGTGTAATGGTGGTTCCGATATTAATCTCAAACGATGTGTCGGAGAAAGCTAAGAGGAGAGCCTTGTCTTACGGGATCAGATGCTACAAGCCAAGCGACCTAGAGAAAGTACTTAAATAAGCGATATGTCGCATTCTATCTCTCAGCTATCAACGTTATCTTTACCTGTCTCTCATGCCCCTTAAGTTTACCCATAAGGCTTCTTGAGAGGTCACATGCAGCCTTATCCGCCCTGATCGCCACAGTTCTGCCGCAGACGTAGCTGCTTTTTCTGACAACAATGTCTGTTGGATGCGTAAGGGTCAGATTTGGATTACCGTAGGCTTTAACGATTTCCCTTTCGCCGTCCACCTCAATAATAATTGTTATAGTGGCGTCCGCCTTCTTCGCAGCCTCCTTAAAATCTTCATTTAGGTCTCTTGCAGCTTTATTAGCTCTAACAGCGATTATGCAGTCGCCCTTCTCGGTGAGAAAGCTCTCCTTCGTCACTTCAAATGTAGATTTATGAGTAGCCTTTATGAGCGGATGCCCAAACGCCACTATTTCATCAACTGCCTTCAAAAATTTTCACCTATCCCCCTTTCCTAATCCGACGCCACGTTAAGTTTTACGCTAAATGACAGCTCCAATAAATTAAATATTCTGGTTCACCATAAATATTTCTGAATGTTTGAAGTCGGTGTCTGGGGATGATCTCAGCGGTACCTGAAAGCATCTTTAGAGCCTACGATATACGCGGCATCTATGGCTTAGACCTAGATGAGAGAGTAGCCCACATTATAGGGAGAGCCTTAGCGGACTACGCTGGCAACGAGGGGAAAACCTTCATCGTTGGCAGAGACGTAAGGCTAAGCAGCGGATCCCTCCGCAGCGCTCTTATAAGCGGTATGACCGCTTGCGGATTAAACGTTGAGGATATAGGAGTTGTGACAACACCGCTGCTCTACTTCGCTACGAGACATTATCGTGCGGACGGCGGGGTCATGGTTTCAGCGTCACATAACCCGCCTGAATGGAACGGCTTTAAAATCCTGTTTGGCAAGGGGTTCTTATGCATGGGCAGCGGAATGGAAGAATTCAAGGAGATGGCGCTTAAGGGAGTTTTCAGGGAATCAAAGAAAGGGGCGGTTAAAATCAACACCGAAGCCATCAGAGATTACGAGGAGCATGTCTCGAAAAAAGTGGATGTGGCTGGAAGCCTGAAAGTGGCGGCTGACCCCGGTGGAGGATCGTGCACCGTACTGATACCGAGAGTTTTCAGGAAGGTTGGTTTAGACGTCTACACTATATACGGTGAGCCGGATGGCTCATTCTCAAAGCACCCACCAGAGCCTAACGAGCAGACTCTAGAGGAGCTGGGGAGGCTTGTACATGAGTGTGGGGCTGATTTCGGGGTTAGCTTTGATGGTGATGGTGACAGGGCAATCTTCATCGACGATAGGGGTCGACTAGTCCCAAGCAACATGATTTTATCGCTGCTAGCCAGATACTATTTAAGCAGGGATAAGGGCGCAGCCGTTGTCTATGAGGTTAGCTGCTCCATGATCGTTGAGGAAACCATAAGGTCTTTTGGCGGAAAACCGGTTTTAAGCCGCGTTGGACACACATACATCTACGATAAGATGATAAGCGAGAACGCTGTTTTAGGCGGAGAAACAAGCGGCCACTTCTACTTCAGAGACATGTATGGTTTCGACGACGCTGTATATGCTAGCCTAAAGGTGGCTGAGGTCATATCGAAAGACGGGAGAAAACTCTCTGACATAATTGATTCTATGCCCAAGTACCCGCAGATACCAGTCAGAAGCTACAGATGTCCAGATGAAGTGAAGTTTAAGGTTGTTGAGGAGCTCGCAGAAGAATTTAGATCCCTAGGATATAAAACAGTAACTGTTGATGGGGTTAAAGTTATCACCGAGGACGGCTGGTTTCTTGTAAGGCCGTCTAATACGCAGCCGCTCATAAGGATGAACGCTGAGGCTAAAGACGAAGACAAATTAAACAGTTTAGTTTCATTCGCCGAGAAAGAGATCCTTAGAAAGCTAGGCGGATAGGTAAGGCGCGCTAGCTTATTGGCTTATTGGAAAGCGTAGCAGGGCGGCTATTCCCCCAAGGGACTTTAGTTTCGCGCCCGCCTCATGTTCAATGCTGATGATTCTGACCCTACCACCTTTATCTTCAACGCTTCGTATGAGCTCCTCTAGGTGAAGCATCTCATCATCTGAGGAGCCTCTAATCAGCTCGTCTGTCACCAATATTTCCTCAACTGCACCGAGGGAAACCGCGCGTTCAACCTCGCTTAAGCCGTAAGTGACGTCTTCTCTCCCCATTCCTAAACGCTTTAAAACCTCCTCGACCGCGGAGGACTCCTCGACCACCCTGATGTGCTGGAGAGCTTTAGAGAGTATGCCTGAGCGCAAAGCCTCATAAATCCCAGATCTTCCAGCGCTGTTCACGCTCTTCACATCAACAACCTTACTGTAAATGTTCGACTGGTTTTCCCTTAAAAACCTCATGAACATCTCTTTAACGAATCCAACCCCAACTACAACTATTGAGCCATTTAATGATTTAACCAAATCTTCCAGAACCCTTAGGGCGGACTTAAACATCTCATTAAGAACCCTTTGCCTCTCATCAACCATATGTTTTCCAGGCAAACTGATGCGCTCCTCGGCTGCTATGTCTAAGCCGACTTCACTTAAGGTAGCTGCACAGTATCCTTCATCATCAATAGAAATTATTATCATCGGCGCGGTTCTACCTGAAGCTGCCCGCTCAATCTGCTTAACATGATAGTCCAGCCACCTCTTTTTAATTATTGTAATCGGCGTATTTAGAGTTACATTGAAGGTGTGGTGTGAACCCATAGCCCCAATATCTTCAGGCGCGTCGCAAACCGTGCCGTGAACTCTAAGGCGGTTTAGGCTTTTATCCCAGTAGACGCTTTCAACTTTAAGGCCTAGGAAAACTGATATACGTTTGCCTTTCTCAGACCTCTCGTACCTCTCGCCTAAGCGGACTTCCCGCGTGGTTCTAGCATATGCAACGTCGCCCTTCTGAATAACTGTGTAGAGCACCCAGAGGTCTTCGAGAAACTCTGGAACAACGGTAATTTTTCCATGCTTAAAATCCTTCTCTAGAATTTTCATTTAAAAGCCCTCTAACGCTATTTGGCATTAAGATCCATTAGACGTGAGATTGATTTGAACTAAACTGAAAAAAGGTTAATTAAAACTTATTAACCTTCTGTTTTAAAGCGTAAAGTGAAGCCTTCAGTTTACACGCTTTACATGACGGGTTAGGTATGAGTAAACTGCCTATAACTCTCGACTTCGAACTCATTGCGGGAAAGTTTTTGAAGAGATTGAACCGATTCATGGTTTTAGCGAGAGTCGACTGTGAAGAAGTTTACGCGCATCTACCTAACTCAGGTAGACTTACGACAGTGCTGTGCTCCGGGGAAACAGCGTACTTTAGGAGACGGAAGGCGAGAGCCAGCGCAAGAGCAAAAAGTGTTTATAGTATGTTTGCAATTCAACACGGCGCTTTACCAATCATCGTGGACGCTCAGTTCTCAAACTTTCTCGCCGAGACAGCGATTAAAGCAGGGTTAATTCGAGATCTAAATGGCTACAGAATTATTAAAAAGAATTTTGAGCCGAATGAACATTCAAGGGTTAGATTAGATTTTGCAGCGGAAAAGGATTCAGAAGTATTTTATATTGAGGTTAAATGCGTAACTCACGTCATGGACTCCGTTGCGCTGTTTCCCGACGCACCAACACAGAGGGGAAGACAACACACAATAGAGCTAACAGCGCTGCTGGGGTATGGGTTCAAATCCGGGCTAATATTTTCAGTCCAGAGACCCGATGCGCTAATAGTTAAACCAAATTTTGAGGTGGATCCAGAGTTCGCGGCGCTGCTGGAAAGAGCCGTGCTTAAGGGCTTAAAAGTTTTCACCATTAAATCAACCTTTAATCCTCCGAGAACCGTAATCCTTGATTCCGGTGGAGTACAGTTTAAAATGTAGGCTGTAGCCGACTACTCCCCTAAAATCTTCTCCTCATCGTGAACTATTTCGTTTGACATCAAGTAATTTACTAGATCGTCGCTTATAATTGGTTTACCATCACGTAGAGGATACAGGTAAGGTAGATATATTTCGAATTTATCGTTGATCCGTATGTGCAAGCCTCTTTTAACTGGTATATCCTCCAGCTTAACGCCCTCGCTCACCAGTTTAGCCACATAGACCGCGCCGTCAATGGAGAATTGTCCTTCACCGATGTTTCTAGATAACGCGCTCGGAGCCTTAGACGTCACCAGTTTTCTCGTTCTTCCCCTAGGTGGATTGTCGCCGAGAATCCCGCCAACTATGACGGCTTCCTTATCCGTAAAGTCACCGGGCCTAAGCCTCTCTAAGGCTTTAGGGTCAAGGATTATGATCTTCTCAGGGCTAAAAATTTCAGAGAAACTCTCGCGTCTAACCACCCCTAAATCAGATAGGACTTTAGCGTCTTCTTTTCTCTTAACATTTGTAAAGATCAGCCTATCTCTACCGACAATTCTAGAAGCGTTTGCATACTCAAAATAAAGCCACTTTCCAACCTTAGGCTCAAGATGCTCAATCACGAAAACTGGATTCGGGGAAGCGATCCTATCACTAGAGAGGGGCAAGCGCTTACTCATCCTCTTAACGGCGCGGCCGTTTAAGCGCATTTAGCTAGACCTCCATCTTCTGAGGCGTTATAGAAAAGCTACACATATTTCTCCGCAATTCTAGAAGCTATCTGCGCCCACTCCCATAGGCGCTGAGGCTGGTAATTAACGGTGCTTATATCCTTCATGTGGATCTCGATTATACAGTTGTACTCTCTAGCTATCCTCAATTTCTCCTCAATATCTTTCCTCACGCTCTCAGGATCCCAGATCGACGCGGCAAAAACCGCGGGGCTCGGCTTCCAAGCGATTACGAATTCATCGCGGATGTTTTTAGCAGCCCGTTTAAAGTCTGCAAATGGGCTTATTGAAATCTTTCTTAGCCTTGGAACATTTCTTCTCAGGATGTCAATCTTATGGTGTAGGGGCTCGCAGCAGCCGTAATAATTATATCCCCATTTCTCATACCATGGTCTCTCATGCTTCAAAGCAAACTCCTCGTGCATAGCTGGGGATGCCGCCGCGAAGACCTGGGCTGTTTCCACCCCCCAGAGCTTCATTGGGTCGTCTCTCAGTAAACCAAGCCTCATGTACTGCTCTAACCTATGTAGCCATGCTGCAACCATTCTATCTATGAGCTTATGGACGTAGCTCGGTCTACGAAACATATCTATGAGAATCTCCTTCACGCCCGTCCACTGCACGATCTCGTCCCATGGCGCAAACCAGAATGAGGATACACCGCGCCTCTCTACGGGTATAATCCCATCAAAAATATCGCATAGCGCCTGAAAATCCCTCTCAGCGCGCTCAGAATCAAATGCGACCCTAGGCATCTTAATTTTCTCGATGTCTTCTTCGCTTTTAATTTGCACGTGAAAGCGATGAGATACAATGGGGTTTCTCTCATCCTTCTTCACGATATCCTCCTCTACCTGTATGCCATAGCCGGAATCAATAATGTAGTCTTGAAGCGGCTGTATGATCGCTGGTTCTAAGCCTGGATAAGTGAACCTCGGGTCGTCGACCGGGGCGCCGAGACCATGCTCCCATTTATATATTATGCGTCTCAGCCTCTCCTCATATATACGGCAGAGCGGATGCTTCGTCTTAAGGTCGAGCTCTCCATGAACGTTCACTTCATGCCAAGGGATCTCGTAAACATATATTATTGGCTTCACCATCTCCAGCCTGTTTATGCTCTCCTGCAGTTCAATATACTCTTCATTAACGCTTGAAGTGGCTATCTCAAAAACCTTCCTCCCAAGCTCCCGCAAAACCTCTTTATCGTCCCGCGGAATATTCCAAAACTCTTCTCCACTAAAGGGCTTAGACATAATCAACCCACACCATACCTAAATAAACATTTCTTATTTCTCCAATTAACGTTTTAATTATACTTGCATTATCCCCAAGAAACCTAAACTTTTACACCGATATATCGGCCCAAAATTAACTGCTTTCCGAAAATAAGGCGAGAACTTTGTTTGGATCTCGAGTCTGCAAGCGATTGATTATAACGGTGTTAGGGGCGAGTTTCTTGTTTGGTTTAGGGCTAAGGGCGTTACGGAGGACTATATTCAAACGATGGTTAGTTATTTGGATCGGTTCCTTAGGCAGCCTATAGGTTCTCCCAGCGATGTTTCTAAGATGTTTATGGGGCAGAGGAAGAACCTCGTTAATGCTCTTAGGAACCTTTTCAGTTTCCTTGAAGTTAAGGGTTATGACTCCTTCTATCTAACCTTGATGCGTAAGAGCCTGCTAAGGTGTCTGTTGGGTTAATGTTAGGGTTCCAAGCGAGGGAGAGATTATTGAATCATTAAGGGCGCTTAGGGATAAAGGCGTCTACGAAACTCTCTTTAACCTTATGCTCGACAGTGGCTTAAGGGGTTATTGAGGCTACTGAGTTCCTAAAGCTCTATAATGGTGGGGGCGTTAGGCTTGAGACTCATGATGGCTTCTACGTCGCTCAGTTCAGGATGCTAAGGGGGAATAAGAACACTTATGCAGCCTTCATAACAGAGTATACTAAGAGACTGCTTGACAATATTAAGCGATCAATCTCATATGAAACCGCAAAGAAAATTGGCGAGAAGAGTGGTGCAAGGGGCATAATCCAATTAAAATATCTACGGAAATTTGCGTTTGATAAGATGGTGGAGCTGGAGATACCTGAGAGCGTGGCCGACTTTATCCAGGGCAGGACGCCCATTAAGGTCTGCGCTAAGCACTACATGAACCTGCTAAAACAAGCGGTAACCTATTATCCCAGATATGCCGCTTACCTCAGGGGGCTTAGAGAGAAGGCAAATCTACAAACCTGTAAGACTTCGTAACGAATATGCGGAAAAGGTATAGGGGGTATCAATTTTAGCAGTACCTCTCATGCTAAAATTGGCGTTGAGAGCTTACTGCTTCATACTCTCCGTCACACTCAATAACTAAAAGAGGTTTACTCCCAGCCAGAAGAACTACTAAATCAGCTTTACGACCATTAACAGGAAACTGGGTCTTAGGCTCATCAAACCTCACACCATCAATAGTGAAGCCCCTCTTCTCCAGAACGCTAAGAATATAATGATAGAGTTTGCTCTCAACCTCAGCCTCCAAACCCACTAAACCCGTCCCCCACGCTTAAGTTAGCCTTTTGCTTTGGGAATAGTGAACTTCGACCTTGAACTCTCATAAAGGTTGAACTTAGCCCCGCACTCCTCACACTCGAACCCTATAAAACCTAAAACTCCACCCCCCAAAAGCTTACCCCTAATATCCCCACCACAAACCGGACACCTTAAGATATTGGCTCAAACAGAACCTTATATGTTTGAAAAGAACAAAGAGTCTTGAACAGTTCAGACCGAAATTTCACATGTACTTTCCAGCCTAAACCTTTCATACGCGCCGCTAAAAGAATCAGATGCAGCGAACCCTCCATGAACCTTAATGAAAAAACTAAACACATGATGGGATAAAGAGAACTCAGATCCATAAAAACCTTAAACATTGTTTAACTTTCTCAGTTGAGAAAAAATACATATGTCCGTCTGCCAATAAAACTCGATGATATAATGTGTGGCGTTTGATGTGGCAAATAAAGTGTTCATGATGAAGTTAAGCGAAATTCAGCCAAGCCAGCTTTACATCTGCTCTGAAAAGCTATCTGAAGTTATGAAGACATTTGACGCTAATAACCCTACGGCGATGGAGCCTATACCAGTTAAGAGGCTTGGAGATGATGTTATCTTTGTTGATGGACACACAAGGGCTTTCGCAGCCTTCCTACACGGTTTTTCAGAGGTTCCAGTCTACTGGGAGGATGAAGAGCTGGACTGGGACGCCTACAGGATCTGTGTCGAATGGTGTAAGAATGAGGGAATACGCACCATAGCTGACCTTAAAAATAGGGTTGTATCCCAAAGGGAGTATGAAAAATTATGGTATGAACGATGCGAGAAAATGCAGAAAGCCCTGGAAGCGAAAAGAAAAAAGAAAGCCTAAGCTGACGTTTAGTTAAACCACCAAAACGGAGAAGTTAAAAATTTTGAGCACGTTATATGCGTTTTCCTTTATTCGGGCTATGCCATCTCCTCATCAATCGGCAAGACCAGAAAATCTGAACCTTTCAGATGCAGTCTTTTTATAGGCCAAAACGCCTAATTTTAAAACGTTAAGAGGTGAATACTTCTATGCCTAAGCCCGGCATGGTCGGTTTAACCCTGAAGAAAGAGGTTTACGAGCTGCTGAAGGCTAAAGCACGAGAGGCGGAGATGGGCATAAACCAATACCTCGAAAACCTCCTAATAGGCCGGATAGGACAGTCCTGGGACCGTCCCGGGACAGTCCCAAACCAGCAAAACAAGACCCTAACAACAGAGCCAATTTTAAGCCCCATTTCAAATTTGGCGCCGGGGAAGGGATTCGAACCCTTGCGTCCCGCGAGGGGACACTGGATCTCGAGTCCAGCGCCTTATCCGCTCGGCCACCCCGGCATCTGCTTCGTTTCACCCAAAAATTGAAAGGCTGCATGCTATCTAAAAGTTTTTCTCCGCTTATGTGACAGCATTGTTTTAGTTTTTAACCAAAAGGTATTTTTGTTAGATTTAGTTTTTTAGATTAAATTGAAGGGTTTAGTCATGCTATATTGTCCTGAATGTGGAGGCGAGATGCTTTACATAAGTCGAACTAAGCATTATGTATGTAGGAGCTGCGGTCTCTCTCTCACGCATCAGGAGCTTATTGAGATTAAGGAGAAATCTAGGGAGCGTTTTGAGGCGGATATGGATGAAGATGAAAGAAAAAAGATGAGAAAAGAATATCTACAATGGTGGCTGTCAAAGAAGAAGTGATTTAAGCGGAATCAAAAGGCTTAAACCCACCCAGCTCCCTACTCTCGGAAATAATCCTTTTATTTCCCCTTTTATTTAAGAGGAATATTTGAGGCGATGGATTTGTCGGCGGTTAATCGTTATGTGGAGCTAATATGTATTGGAAACGAGCTGCTTATAGGCAAGATCTTAAACACTAACGCTCATTGGCTTGCTAGAAGGATAACGAGTCTAGGTTTATCTGTCCGAAGAATAACCGTTGTCGGCGACGACTTAGACGAAATATCCTCCGCCATAAGAGAAGCCATTCAACGTAAACCATCATTCATTATAACGACTGGCGGATTAGGCCCCACATTCGACGATAAAACTCTTGAAGGGGTCGCTAAAGCCATAGGCTGCGATCTCGAGGAGAATAAAGAAGCCCTAGAGATGATTAAGAAACGATATGAGCAGTACGTTGCCGAGGGCAGAATAAAGAAATTCGAGCTAACGAAGTATAGGATTAAAATGGCGACGTTGCCGAGGGGCGCAAAGCCTCTGCCAAACCCAGTTGGAACGGCTCCGGGGGTTCTCGTCAAGCATGAGGATGTAAACTTGGTTATGCTTCCGGGGGTTCCGCAGGAGATGATGGCTATATTTGATGAGTCTGTTGCGCCGCTTCTACGCGAAGTTGCTGGAAACATGGTTTTCTATGAGGCTAGTTTAGAGGTTAGAGGGGTTCCTGAGTCGGATTTAGCGCCTTTAATAGAGCAGGTTATGCGCGAGAACCCTTACGTTTATATAAAGTCACATCCCAAGATCTCTGAGAAAACATCTTACATAGAGCTTCATTTCTCGACGACGTCTGAAGATATAAATGTGGCCAGGCAGAGAATTGAAAGGTCGATTATGCAGATGTCGGAACTAGTATCAGATAAGGGAGGGAGAATAAGGCCAATACAGGCTTGATCCCTTCCCTTTACCTTTACCCCTAGAGGAGCCAGTTTTATGGAGATGGATGGCTGAGCATGGTCTTCATAGCGTTTATAATAGGGACGGCTGGTTCAGGCAAATCCCTATTAACGGCGGCTTTCTCCGAGTGGTTGAGGGTGAATGAGCAGAATGTTGCAACGTTGAACCTTGATCCAGGCGTGATAAAGCTGCCCTATACGCCAGACATAGACATACGCGACTACATAACTATTGATGAGATAATGGATGAGTATGAGCTTGGCCCGAACGGAGCGCTGATAATGGCTGCGGATTTAATAGCTGGCGAAATAGAGAAGATCAGGGAAGAGATCGAAGCCGTAGGCCCAGACATTCTGCTTGTTGATACCCCCGGGCAAATGGAGCTCTTCGCCTTTAGGGCTAGTGGGCCGTATATAGCTAGCGAGATCAGTAAGGATCCGAAAGCCGTAATCTATTTGTTTGACGCTGTCTTCTCGTTAAACCCGCTTAACTATGTTTCAAACATGTTTCTTTCAGCAGCCGTCTACATGCGTTTTCTTCTCCCGCAGATTCATGTGCTCTCTAAATGTGACCTTATCTCGCAAGAGGATGTTGACACGATTATCGAGTGGTCTGAGGATAGGGCTGCTTTAGAGTCAGCTATAAACGAGAGGCTTAACGGGGATAGGCGCCTACTAAGCCACAGGTTAAGCAGGGCAATCTGCCAGTTGGGATTAAACTTTCCGCTAATACCCGTCTCATCTAAAACTAATAGTGGCTTTATCGACTTAAACGCGGCTTTAGAGAGAATTTTTACCCGCGGGGAAAAAATCACGTACTAGCCCTATATTATCGACCAAGCCGCCGCCAACGCGCCGTACTCCGCTTTTATAAGAGAGTCTGCGCTACTAATTATTATGACGTCGCCTTCACTCGGATTTATCAAACGCATTATTTCTTTAAACGCGTATGGATAGTCTCTCTCCAGATCCACGCTAACGCCCGGAATAATAACCTTGTTATTTCTGAAAACCATTGTTACAGCGCCCTTTGCGCCGATTGAAACCGCAGCGTCCCGCTGCTCAATCCCGCTCTTAACCTTATCGGCACGGCCCTTAACCAGTATGGCGACGCTTTTGGGTGCTAGGGTTAGCTCGTTGCTTCCAATCTCGACAATCTTCGGTATAATCTTCGCAATATTATTCCAGAGGGATCTCCCTCTATCGCTGAGCGAACATCCGGTTTTTAAAGTTACTATTAAGCCGGCTTCAGACAGCCTTTTAAGCATAGTCCTTGTTGCCCCCTCACCTAAGCCTAGCTCCCTAGATATTTTTATGCGCCCGGCTTTACCGGATTCAGCCAGTAGCCTAAGCAGCCTTATTAAATCCAGCGTATTAAAGGATGGGGAGGGGCCGGGCGCGCTCTTTGAAGATATCTCATTTAAAAGGTTTTTTATCGACATAGGGCATCTACAACTGAGCGTTACTAAACGTTAGTTTAAGAAGCACGTATATTTCTCCTATCCTTCTATGATGATAGGAGGGAATGCGCTTCCGCCAACATTTCTGGAATATTGAGGCTGTATGGACACTTCTTTACGCATTGGCTGCACTGGGTGCATGAGTTGGCTTTGACTTCAACCATCCTGTACCGCCATTTAGCCCAATCCGTTAAACCATAATGTTTATAGTATGCTAGCTGACGCAATATTATCGGTATTAATATGCCTTGGGGACATGGTTGACAGTACCCGCATCCGCGGCAGAACTCTCTGCTCAGGGATTCAGCCGCCTCCACAATGGATTTCTTCTCTTCCTCACTCAACGATGAAAAGCTGTAGCCCACATGCGCGTTCTCTTCAACCTCCTCAATTCTCATCATTCCCGGAATAGCTGTTGCGACCGCATCATTGGATAGAACAAACCGGAGCGCTGTTTCAGCATTTATTGGAATCTTTGATTTGCTGGCAAGGGCTTGGGGTGGCGTCGCTAGGAAGCCGCCTGCTAGAGGCTTCATGGCTATTACGCCAACATCCATCTCCTTAGCTAGGGGTAGAATTCTCTCGTCCACTAGCTCGTCGTTCAGTATATTGTAAGAGACCATGATCGCCTCAAACTCCCCAGATCTTAACCCCTTCTCCATGGTCTCATGATACCTGTGGCAGCTAAAACCTATATGCCCAATAACCCCCCTCTTTTTCGCCTCCTTAAGAGCCTTTAGGGCTCCGTTTGTCCCCATAACTTTCTCAAATTTATCCGGGTGGTTAGGGTTATGGCAAAGGTACAGGTCTATGTAATCGGTTCTCAAGTTTTTTAGGCTTCTCTCTATATCTTTCGCGGCTTCCTCGTATGTGAGGGCGCCTGTTTTCGTTGAGATATAAAACTCCTCTCTTCTATTGCTTATGGCAAATCCTATTTTTTCCTCGCTGTCGCCGTAGGATCGGGCGGTATCAATAAAATTTATGCCTAAATCTAAAGCCCTGTTAAGTATTCTGCTTGATGTCTCATAATCTATTTGCGGCAGCTTTATCGCTCCGAAACCTATTATTGAAACCATTAAATCCGTTTTGCCGAGCCTTCTCTTAATCATCGCTGGATCACCGCTATCTGGATCTGGGCTTGGCGATAATCTCCTTAATAAACATGTCAAATATCCTCGATGAATTCGCCGGTTGAACAACTATCACCGTGTCAGCGCCCCTACCGGTTCCAGCTATACTTATTACGTCTCTATCTACTGGTATAAGTCCAGCGTCAGCGGCCATGGCGACTATTTCAACAGCAACCTTCATCCCTTCACCGAACAACCTCAAGGTTTGCGCCATTATTTCAGCCGGGTAAGCCGTGTTAAACTTGCTTCTTATCGCTCTCTCAACCCCGGCGAATATGTGGGTTCCAGCGAATATTTTGCCGCCATTCGCCTCTATAATTTTCCGATTCTCCTCCAGAAGCTCCTGACGCCCAGGTTCCCTAAATCCAGCGTGATGGGTGACGACGACCAAATTATATCCTTTGAATATTTCTGAGGCTTTGACGCCGGTAAAACCCCTCGTCGAGGCGACAACAACATCTCTTATGCCGAGCTCCTCAGCCCTCTTTTTCGCTAGGGCTAGGACTATTTCGGTGTTGTCTTCGCCCGGATTGTTAAAGTAGGTTATTGCCTTTTCAACTAAACCCATAGATGGCACCTCAGCACTCAAAATATTTGCTTATTACAATATATTAATGCTTTGCAGCAGTGGAGAAAATAGAGTTTTTAATATCGGCCTATCAGAAAAAAGAACGTAATAAAAAATAATGGATTATTCTCGTCTATTCAAGCGAGATTTCAGTTATATCGCTTAAATCAATTAGATCGTTTGCTTTTATTTTCCCGTCGCTGACAGTATATAATATTTCGTCTATGTAGAGCGTTCTTTTAACCTCGTACATTGGATCGATGCTGCCATCACTCATGTCTTTCATGTGGCTTACCCTGCCCCTTAACATTATGCCGTCTTCCAGCGAAATATGAAAAACATAGGCTCCCTGGAAAACTGGTCTGCCGTATGCCCAGGGCGGCTTCTCACCGGGGTAGTCTTCCTCAAATATCTTCGCCTCAACAATGGGGATTACAAGCAGGTTTCTTTTTCTATCGAAGAGCAGTGCGTGATGGTCAAATAGGACTGGTGACTCCGTGCCCCTATCGCCTATAACTATTTTGGCAACCTCTTCTGGGCGCTCTACGTCAGATACGTTGAAGAGCGATATTTTTAAGCCCTGATACCATGCGAAGTCGCCTTCCTCGGCTGGAACAGCCTCCTTCCCTATCCCTATCAAGTAGTTTTCATCGTATGGGTGGAGGTAGTCGCTGTATCCCGGTATTTTAAGTGCTCCTAAAACCTTTGGATATGAGGGGTCTGAGAGGTCGATTGTGAATAGCGGGTCAACCTTCTTGAATGTTACGAGGTAGCATCTGTCGCCCATAAAGCGCGCGGCGTAGATTCGTTCTCCGGGGGCTAAGCCCTCAATCTTTCCAACAATCTCTAAGTCCTCCACGTTTAAGATGTATACGTTGCTCTCCATCTTCATGCTGCCGTTGCTCGGCTCATATATGAATGTAGTTGTAGCTGCCCTAAAGTATCCGTTATGCTCGTCCATTGAGAACTGGTTTAATACTTCGCCTTGGATTTCGCCTTTCGCTTTGCACTCGATCTCCAGCCCGTTTACAGCTATTCTATAGACTTCTGTCTTGCCCCAGCCGCCCAGAGACCTATCTAAGACTGGGAAAGTTATGTAAAGGTTGCTCCTAGACATGTATATATGTGAAGCGTAGCCCGTTAACACGGATTTCACCGTCGAACGGTTTACGTCTAAAATATCTATGGCCGCCATCAACGTGTAGCTTGAAGGGGCCTCTATGGAGTCCGAGTAATATACGTTGGGCGGAGAAATCTCCCTCCAGTCCTCATTAACAGCCCACTTTGGAAGAACCGTTAAGTTCTCTGTCCATACCGGAATCAGGTACGTTAAAACCACGTAAACATAGTTACCTATCATTCTCGAAGATACATAGCTGCCCTCAAGAGTAACTTCGCCGACGCTTACAGGCTTCTCAGGCGCAGATACATCGAAGACTTTAATGGACGTTCTCCATGGAAAGTATGTTGGAAGCGGAGCTATCATCGCTTCTTTCTCAGACTCGGATGGCGCCGTGATCTTCACGGCTTCCTCTACGAGAACCACAAGTCTATTTTCGCCTATAAATAAGCCGATGACCCGTCCATCAACGCTGATCTTTGAAAGAACCTTCATCTCTTCCGGCGGATATGCCTCAACTATGCTTATCAAACTGTTGGACGATGCCGCATAGATTATCCGCCCATCTGTTTTAACTATATCGGCCTCGTCAACACCTTCAACCTGAATGTTCGTCGTCGAATAGTCTGGCGCTTTAGCTGCAGATGTAAGAGCGGCGGCTTCAGCGAAAGTTCTCACAGTAGTCCTGAAGGGGCCTATAAGCCTACCTACGAGGGGGTCGTTCTCCGCGGACTTGATTTTGGCGCTGATAAAGGCGGCGATCTCGTCTTTAGAGACGAAGGTTTTTAAAAGGGTGGTCTTCTCCTTCTCGTTTTCGCCTATCCGAAAGACCGCTGTCACCGCCCAAGCGGCCGCCAATGCGGTTAAGGCTAGCAACGCTATGGCTAAACATGTGCGAGACTTCAACTTCGTTCACCACAAGATATTTCCGCGTCGAGGCTCATTATCCTATGTTTTAGTACAATCGTTCAAGTAGATTGAACAATCTTAAATCTTAAAACCGCTCTTTAACTAAATGTTTTATGGAGCATTTCCATGGAAGAATCTGACCTAGAATCCAGTCTTAGAGGTAAAACGCTCAAAGTTTACATGTATCTGCTGGAGAGATCCGGCTCTAGGGTTGGCGTTAGAGAGGTTCAGAGACAGCTGAAGTTTTCGAGCCCAAGCCTAGCAGCATACCACCTTGACAAGCTGGTCTCTCTTGGGCTGGCGGGTAAAACGGCTACCGGCGAGTATTTTCTCGCTCAGGAGGTTAAGGTCGGCGTTTTAAAGTTCTTTGTTAAGCTGGGGAGATACATGGTGCCCAGATTCATGTTTTACGCTGTTTGGATGACGAGCATGCTTATCACCTACATAGTTCTCTACGAACACACTTGGAGTACTCATAATGTTGTGGCGTTGATGTTCGGCCTGCTAGCCTCAGTGATCCTTTGGGCTGAGACGATTAAACTGCTGTTGGAGAGCCGTTCAAAAACATAGAATAATTAGAGGGAACAAACATGAGTAATATTTGAGATGGGATGAGCGTTGGAGAAAACATTTATCAGCTTAATATTTGCAGCGTTTCTCGGCGTAACATTAATGTTGGCGCCCCTTATGCTTCTACCTACGGGCATAGAAACTTACGGTGGAGTGAAGCCTGAAACGCCGAAAAGCGCAAACCTTGTAGAGAGGGCTGAGGCGGCTGAAAAAGCAGAAGCGTTAACAGTGCCCGCGGCTCCGGTTGTAAAGGTTAATTGGCTTGATCTCGTATCGACCGTTGTTTTTGGAGCAATACCGGCGGCGGTTGTCTCCATAATTGTTAAAAGAAAGTTAAGGGTTTGAAACAAAATCTACGATTGAAGATTTTATGGCGATGTGGCGAATTCTCACTCTACTTGCCTTTGCCTCTCTTCCGCGTTTCATGGGCCATAAGCTCATAAACTAAATTTTGGCTTTGTTTGGTTTATGAGCTCATAAACTAAATCATCCGCACCGCGCCTAAAGTTCATCGCAATAGAAAACAATAAATTTTTCTTTAATCACCAGAATATTTGCTAGGGGCCCGTAGCTCAGCAAGGATAGAGCACCGGGCTTTTAACCCGGGGGTCGGGGGTTCAATTCCCCCCGGGCCCGCCAAGGACTCTTGCTGCTTTTCATGAAACAGCGCTCTTTAACTTTGCGCTCTTCTCCGCCAGCTGATGGGAAGCTTCCGGATGGTGCTTATTATCCTATCTGTAAGGTAATAGAATTGATAGCTGCTCTCTGGTTTGTTAATGCTTTCCCTGCATTTTGTTATGGTTATTTTTATTTTTTGATGTTAATTTTTATTAAGTTTGGTTATGAAGAATATATGTAATTATGTCTATTGTTTGAGAGTCTCCAGCTGTGTGGAGTCTGATGTTAAGGGTTGAATGTGTGGTTTTCGGCGTTGCTTCTATTCTGCTTAGAATTTTCAAGGATATTGATGGCTACTGTTTAAGCTGGGCTGAAAAAGCCAATAGTGGGAAGAGTGAGGTAGGCGACTGGGCGCTTAAGCGGCTGGTTCAACCCTCAGCTTGGGGGCTCTCAGCCGGGGGACTGAGATGGGGATCTAACCCCCGTTAAAGCGTGAGCGATGATAACTCCCCAATAGGAAACGAGGTGGGAAAGAGAAAATGTTGAAAAAATTGGCGGCTTTAACCGCAATAATGCTAATACTGGCAGCAATGATAATGCCAACAGCCATATCTCTTGTGAAAGCTGAAGAATGCATAGAAGATGACCCGTTCACCTATTCGCCCAGTACACATTCGGCAACAGTCAGCCCAGGAGGAAGCACAAGCGTAACGGTAACCCTTGGATTAGCCCCTACAGGTCAACCTGGTAATCCAAGAGAAAGCCCTCCCGTCACCACGGAAGGCTGGGATAAAAGCGTTTTGCCCACCGGATGGACTTTAATCGACGAGATACAATCTCCAAAAACAAAATACAAATGGGAAAGCCTCAATGACACTGTTAAAGTAAAGTTAACGCTGACGATTCCGAGTAACGCCGCGTATAAAACATATAATTTCACACTCAAACTAAAGCCAGGGGAAGATTCTGCATCTAATACAATTGGTGCTGGAACTGGAATAAGATTCTCAATCAAAGTAAGTGCTGACAATACGCCGCCTGATACTAGTATTGATTCGGGTCCCAGCGGCTGGATCAACGTTCAAACTGCCACTTTTACTTGGTCAGGTTCAGACGACGTCACTCCCGCTGGAAATCTTGTTTATTCTTGGAGGTTAGACGGGGGCGAATGGTCAGCGTTCTCTTCCGCCACTTCAATAACGTTGACTGGATTAGGTGAAGGCTCCCATACCTTCGAGGTAAAAGCCAAAGATCAAGCAGAAAACGAAGATCCGACGCCCGCATCCCAAACCTTCAGCGTTGACATCACACCACCAACGCTTTCTAAGACTCTTACTGGAACTGAAGGGCTTAATGGCTGGTGGGTTTCAGACGTTACAGTCACCTTAACCGCATCGGATGAAGTTTCTGGAGTAGCTTCAGTAGAGTACAGTTTTGACGGCCAAAACTGGATCGCATATTCTGGGCCATTCACCATCAGTGATGAGGGAACCACCACCCTGTATCACCGGGCTACTGACAACGCTGGAAACGTCTACGAGCTTCCATCCCAAGAAATCAAAATTGACAAGACAGCTCCAGTCATAAGGACTGATGTTGCAGATTGCGGTGTCTATCCTGCACCATTCACTTTGCGTTTCAGTGCAAGCGATGAGGTAAGTGGAGTAGCGTCGATAACAGCAAGCTTAAAGGATTCTTTTGGAACACGAACTGTATTTGATGGAGAGTCGCTGGGTGCGGGTGTTTATACATTATCCATTACAGCTGTCGATAATGCAGGGAATAATGCTATTTTTGAAGTGTTCTTTGTGGTTTATGATCCAAGCGCTGGCTTTGTTACTGGCGGAGGCTGGATAAACTCCCCTGCGGGAGCTTACAAGCTAGATCCATCGCTTTCGGGTAAGGCTACTTTCGGCTTCGTATCCAAATACCAGAAGGGCGCAAATGTTCCAACGGGCAATACGGAGTTCCAGTTCCACGCCGCGGGCTTGAACTTTAAGAGCACAAGCTACGAGTGGCTGGTTGTTGCAGGAAGCAAAGCAACTTTCAAAGGCTCAGGCACACTTAACGGAGTAGGCGGCTACAAATTTATGCTATGGGCCGGAGACGGCGGAAAAACTGGTCTCGACACATTTAGAATCAAAATCTGGACAGAAGTCAACGGAGTAGAAATTGTCATTTACGACAACGGTTTCGACCAAACAATTGCAGGCGGAAGCATAGTCATCCACAAGTAAACTCCCGCTCCAACTAATTCCCCTCTTTTTTATTTTCCATAATAAAATTGGAAACTACCCCATGTTTACCCCGCTGTCAAAGACGTAAACCTTTCAGGTTAGAAAATTTAAGCCAAGGCTTCGCAAGCAAAAACTTGCGGACATTAAATTCGCAAAAATAATCCTCCTAGGGCCTCGAGAGTTCGGATTCTCTACGCTTTATCGCTCTTATAGCGGTGGACTAACATTTAAAAGATGATGCCTTTAACAAGGTTATTAAGGTGGAGGGGTCGCTTTGAGCGACGTTAAAAACCTGACACTGATTGTTTTAGATAGTTTTAGGCAGGATCACATAAGCTACTATAATAGGGGTGAACGAGTCTTTGAGAATGTCCCCGCGTGCAAAACACCTAACCTAGATTCTTTCGCCGAGGATAGCGTTGTTTTCCACAACGTTTACCCTTCGGGATTACCGACTATACCCGTGAGATATGAAATATTAACCGGCATGTTTTCCCTCCCATACAGACCGTGGCAGCAGCTCCTCCCATACCCGAAGGACATAACTGCCGCGGACATACTGTCTAAACGCGGTTTCGTCTGCGGGCTCATATCAGACACATACCACCTATTTAGACCCGACATGAATTTCCATAGAAGCTTCCACTGCTTCAGGTGGATTAGGGGTCAGGAATACGACGCCTACGTGTCCTCACCACCAAAAAGGAAAGTGGAAAACTATGTGAACGAGAATTATCCTGAGCCCTGGAGAAAACTTGTCGCCAAATTTTTAGCGAACACCGACGAATTTAAGTCGGAGGAAGACTACTTTCCAGCCAAAGTTTTCAATGAAGCCGCCAAGTGGCTTAAAGATAACCGCGTGTACGAGCACATATTTCTCTGGGTTGACTGCTTCGACCCCCATGAACCCTGGGATCCGCCTGCAAGATTCAACGTTTACACAGATCCAGCGTATAATGGGCCTAGGCTTATACTGCCCATGGGTGGCTACGCTGAGAAGTGGGCGACGAGGGAGCAGATAAATTACATTAGAGGGCTGTACGCTGGCGAAGCAGCCTTCGTAGACCACTGCTTCGGCGCTTTTCTCGAAGCCTTAAAGGATCTCGGATACTATGATGATTCCATAATAATTGTTACAGCCGACCACGGGCACCCGCTCGCAGACCACGGGAAATTTCTTAAGGGGCCGGATAGAATGTATAGCGAGCTCCTGAAGGTTCCATTCATAATGCATATTCCGGGCTTCAAGCATAGAGACATATACGCTCTCATACAGTTTCCAGATATTCTGCCAACGATCCTAGAGATTCTTGGACTTAAATCTGAGACCAGATGCATGCAGGGATGGAGCTTCCTAGAGGTGATCGAAGGCTTAAGGAAGGAGCATAGAAGCCACATTATCGCCGGTTACCATGAGGCTGCTGACCGCTGCATAAGGAATAGGGAATGGAGCTATGTGAAGAGGCCTGAAGGCCAGCCTGACGAACTATACAATTTGGTTGAAGACCCGAAAGAAAGGAACAATCTGATAGATAGCGAGATAGATTTAGCCTTAAAGCTCTCATCGTACTATGGACTGTACTTCCATAGGTCGGAGAACCCTTGGGTTGTGAAGGGATTGCAGGGCAAATACGAGACCGGCAGATGAACTGCTTGGCAATTAGAAGCTTAATGCTAAAGAGCATTAAATGATAAGCGCTATATATTGAGCCCTCCAATTTCATTAATCAGGATTAAACATATTGAAGGGGTTGCCGAATGGAGAACATATTAGAATCAATAAAGATTTTAGAGAAGGTTTCCAGCGCCTCAGCGTATTCGGCGCTATGGGACTTAGGCTATAAAAACACTTGGATGAGGGGGATATATCCGCTGACGGTCAGCGGAACACATATCGTTGGCCCAGCGGTCACCGTGAAGTATCTGCCCTATAAAAAGAGGCTTGAAGAAGACACCTACAGGAAGTCAGCTATATTTCAGGCAGCGCTAACAGCGAGGGAAGGGGATATAGTAGTGATGGATGCCATGGGGATGGACTGCGGAGTTATAGGAGACTGCATCGCCATGGGCTTCAAGGTGAAGGGCGTCGCGGGGGTCGTCATTGACGGCGGTGTAAGAGATACACCGCTAATAAGAAGGATTGGGCTACCAGTTTACGCGAGATGCGCGACGCCAGCGCATATAGGTGAAAAAATAGTTCCCGTATCCTTAAACACGCCGATAGAATGCGCTGGGGTTCAAGTGAACCCTGGTGACATAATCGTTGCAGACGATGATGGGGTGGTCGTAATACCGAAAGAGATTGTAAGCGAAGCCGCAAAGTTGGGTTTAAAGCATGAGCGCCTAGATGAAGAGTCTAGGCGGAGAATATCTGAGGGTATGCCTTTAGGAGAAGCCTACCCGCCGAAAGAAGAATGGTTGCGGAGCGCGGAGGAGTGAAACGCTTCCCTACACCGCGGTTCTCTGAAAATATAGGTGTTTGAAGCATAGGCTTCGCAATACTGCGATCCTAGCGTTTTATATCCTCTCTACTGACGCCTTTTTCCAATAAGCGCCTCAGAGTTAGTGGCAATAAACTTTTATTCGGGTAAGCAATATGCCTCAGAAATAAAGTATTTCTTCTTTAGGCACAACGTGCACTTTCCGCCTAATCTTTATCCTTTGATCCCCGAAACCGTGGAACACCCTTATCTTCCCTGATTCAGAGATCGGTTTTCCATCTAGGCTTCTAACGGTGAATAGAGCCGGCTCCCTATATTCTATGCCATCCCACTTCATCGCATGGAAAGCTATGAACGTGGGCGACTCGATCACGAAGCCAAAGGTCGGAAGAACAACTTCGCCGCCCATCTTAGAGTTGTAGACGTAGTCCTTATATTTTGCCCCCCATCTGACGAAGCCGAGAGCCTTATTGACAACGACCTCAACATCTTCGCCGAAAACCACACGCTCAACGCTGAAATCGGATGTTAGAAACTCATGTTTTGTGACGGGTTTTTCAGCCGTGATCTCGTATAGTGGCGACAGTATCTCATGGGTGTTTTTAATGAATCTGTCCAGCATGCATAGTCCTTCAGCCCACCCTCCATCCGCCCTAATAAAGCAACTTGAACTAAACGGGTGCCCCCTCGGCTCATCTTTAGGCGCATTCTTCCAATATGTTCCTCTGCCAAACTGATCGAAGAAGTGGTAGTGTAACGGTCTCCCCATAACAATATGGTGTAGAACGTATTCAGCGGCTTCGCTTGGATCGTAGCCGTACTTACCATACGCCGCAACGCAATCCCTATAAACCATCTCGAAGAGCGGAATAACCTTCGCGCTGATAGATTCCGGGTTCAGGGCATGGTAGTATCTTCCGCTAACTCCCACTAATCCTTCAAAGAAGTGGCTGTAGGGTACCGCCCATTCTCTCCCGCACTCGGAGCCAGATATGCCGAAAACCGACGCAGTGTACTCTAGAAGCCTCTGCTTATATTCCATGTCGTCCCATTTTGTCAGCGGATGCTTCTCATCGTAGCATTCAAATAGCGGTGAAGCAGTAGTCGTATCGACAAAATATGCGTTTGGATTGAAGAGCGCCTTAACCTCAGGCATGTTTCGCTTAGCCATCTCCAAACCCATTTTTGAGCAAACCAGCCACGCCTGCCCGCCAGCCCAGAAACCCCCCTTAACCAGCTGTCCATCAGGTCCCTTCATTATTAGATCCTCGCTCCAAGAGGGCGAATCCCTATAAATGTCTTGGTAATTATCGTGGAGGCAGAACAAGTATCCTAGATCCCTAACTCGCCTAGAGGCTTTCGCCAGCCCCTCATTTCCACCGCACTCAGGCGCTGCTGGAAGAATATCCGGGTGCTGATTATCGTATCCCCTACGTATCCATCCACCTATGATAAACAGCGCCTTCTCTATCCCCAAATCTCTTCTTAAATGCTCCGCTACCTCAGCAGCCTCATTAAACGTCCAGTTAACTTGAACAAGTTCTTCCCACATTTTATAATCCATGAGCCTGGTTAAGCAGCTCCAGAGCTTAAAGTTTGATGCCCCGAGGAGCTTAACGACTTCCGGGTTTCTCTCAGCCTTCTCCCTTAAGGTGGCAAGCCACCCCTTCTCTTGAACTATCTTTCTATAGGCTTTGGCTATAGAAACGTAGTCCCCTTCACCCAGAAAGGATATTCTCAGAGACCTCGCGGTCTTCCTTAAATACATGGATAGGGAGAGGATCTGCCTCGCGTCTGTGACGCCCTCGTTCAATGTGCTCTTAATCTCCGCGGCTACATAGGGTTCGTGCCATGTAACTAAGACCGCCGACTTATCTTTGACGAGACCCAGCATCTCCATGTGGCAGCCTTCGTAATCAAATGTCCCGAAGCGGTGAATGAACGGTATGCCGCTATCGGATCTAACGATTAAGCCTTCTCGAACGGGAATCACCATGTATCCTCTATCAGCATCTGTTATCCAAAAGCCGTCGTCAAGCAGCCTTAAGCTATCTACAGATATTTTTCCCCTAGTCTCATAGGAGAACTCCAGAGACCTATCGTCATCTAGTAGACCTATGTTAAATCTGATTTCAGCGCCCACATCCTTTAAGCGATAAACCATCCTGATGTTTCTGCCATCGCTTTCAACAAGATCGAAATTGTTGAAGGAGACGTTAAGCGTCCCGCCGTCAACGCAGAGCGATGCTGAACCGAAGCGTTTAATGTATGGGTTAGAGCGCCACACGACTTGAGTCTGCTTATCCAGTATCCGGTATGAGCCATCCTCGAAGAATTCAAGCCTAATGAAAGGGCTATCTAAAATAGACAGCGCGCCTTCACGCATGTAAGCCACCATTCAACGCTAAACCTTCATATATGCTAAAAATGCAGGGGTAATTAAGAGAAAGGAAAAGTTGAAAAACCTCACTCGGCAAATATTATTCTCTTCACCACATTAATTGCCTTCGCTTGATCCCCTGATTCTCTAGCCTCTTCAAGCTCGTCTTTTCTAGCGTATATTAGAAGCGCCTTCTTCATAAGGTTCCCAAAAATCTCTTTGCTCAGCCTCATGGCTTCCACTGGATCCATGCGATACGTGAACTGGTCTTCGCCGAACCATCCATCGTAACCTACGTCTATAGCCGCATAAAGGTAGTCGACGAAACACCATACGTCCCCAGTTCCAAAAACCCTATCTTCATCGTTGCTTCTATACTTCGCCGTGTTCACGTGGAATCCTACTATTGGGACGCCCATCTTATGCAGCGCGTATACCGTGAAGGCTGGCTCAACGCCGTACATCATCTCATGCCCATAATCTATGGTTACGCCCATAACCTTCGAACCCAACTCCTCATTAACCTTATAAGCCAACCAGCCTGAAAGATGGGTTGTTGGAACAATCATGTTGCCCTCTTTAGGCTCCTTAAGCTTCGCCTCTACGCCGAACTTTAATCCAAGATCCTTGCAGCGTTTAGCCACCTTAATGCAAGCGTCTAGAAACCATTCAAACTTTAACCCATAATTAGATTCAAAGTTATAGTCCCATCCATCCTGACCCGGCCAGAAGCTTAGGCTTGGGCTACCTAACTCCTTAGCTATATCGGCTGCCTGCAAGAGAATCTCCAGCGCCTTCTCCCTAACAGCCTTATTTGGATGGGTTACGCTTCCAAGCTTCCATCTAGGGTCAGTGAACATGTTAACATTCACGTTAGATGTCTCAATATTGAGTTTCTGGAGGGTTTCTTTGGTCTTCGTTATCCGATCCTCTGAAACCCTAAGGTTCCCATCTAAGAAGAGCAGGTCATGAAACTCTACGCCTCTTATACCGGCCTCAGCCACCCTCCTTAACTGGGCCTCAATGCTGGAGTCTAACTCCGGAAAATATCCGCTGGTGCCGAACCTATCCATGAAGTCGCCGGCAGACCAGTGTCCAGCGGAAAACTTTATGCCAAACTCTTCAAAGAACCTGTTAAGCCTCTCTCCTTCGAGATAACCTTTATACTCTGACTCAAGCTTCAGCAATCTAGATTTATCAACCCTCAACAAAACAACCTCCTTTTTATAACGTTTTTTCTCAACAGCATTTTTAAATTTTTTTAATTCCCACCGTAGTCTTCTCGAAAAACCTTGAGGGCTAGTGAAAATCCGGACGTCGCTTCCTACCGGGAGCCTCTTTTTGAGAAATAGATTGGTTCTAAAATAAAAAGGTAAAGATTATAAGTACCCTATAGCCTCATAGTTTCTAAGTTTAAAGGCGGAAGTTTTTCTCGGTTTTCATCGCTCTATTTCTAGCCAAGGATACAGATCCTTTAGTTTTCTTATGGCCTCTTGAACCTTCTCCTCAGGATACTCGTATGGCGGAAGCTTCCCAGATAAGTAGTCGTCGAAGGCCTGCATATCGAAGTGCCCATGCCCGCAGAGCAGAAACAGTATTGTTTTCTCCTCCCCGGTCTCCCTACATTTCAAGGCTTCGTCTATGACAGCTTTTATCGCGTGGCTTGGCTCCGGTGCTGGGACAAACCCTTCAGCCCTCATGAACTGGTGTGCTGCCCTAAACACCTCAACCTGATTGTAGGCGACGGTTTTAACTATGCCCTCTTTGCTGAGCAGACACAGCGTTGGAGCCTTCCCATGATATCTTAGCCCGCCTGCATGTATCGGCGCCGGTATAAACATGTGCCCAAGAGTGTACATTTTAATCATAGGTGTTAAGCGCGCTGCGTCACCGTGATCGTAGGCGTAAAAGCCCTTAGTTATAGATGGGCATGCCGTCGGCTCAACGGCCAAGAACTGAACGTCTTTTGGAGCTCTACCTGAAACCTTATCATAGTAGAATGGCCAGAAGAGCCCTGAGAAGCTGCTTCCGCCGCCTATGCATCCAACTATTAGATCCGGGTAGTCATCCGCGATCTCCATCTGCCTCTTAGCTTCCAATCCGACAACTGTCTGATGCAGTAAAACGTGATTTAAAACGCTTCCAAGCGAATACTTAACATTTCTATGCGTTACCGCATCCTCTATCGCCTCGCTTATAGCTATTCCTAGGCTCCCAGGATTGTTCGGATCCTCCTTCAATATTCTTCTTCCGCTCTCAGTGTTGGTGCTAGGGCTTGGATAAACCTCCGCACCCCACAGCTCCATCAGCATACGCCTATAAGGCTTTTGATTATAGCTAACCTTAACCATGTAGACTGTTGCCTTTAAGCCGAAGAGCATGCAGCCGAACGCTAAAGCTGAACCCCACTGGCCAGCGCCAGTCTCGGTTGTAAGGCGCTCAACACCCTCCTTCATAGCGTAATATGCTTGAGCAACAGCGGTGTTAGGTTTATGGCTGCCCGGAGGGCTAACACCCTCATACTTATAATATATTTTAGCGGGAGTTTTAAGCGCCTTCTCAAGCCCAACAGCCCTATACAGCGGCGTCGGCCTCCAAAGCATGTATGCTTCACGAACCTCCTCCGGTATATTTATCCAGCGCTCCTGACTGACCTCCTGAACAATGCATTCTTTTGAGAATAGCGCCATCAATTCCTCGGGCTTCACCGGCTCCCTCGTTATGGGATTTATTGGGGGCGGCAGAGGTTTCGGCAGGTCTGGCAAAATATTATACCATTGCTTCGGCAACTCATCCTCATCCAGCAGGATTTTTCTCATGAGCAAACTCCCCTCATTAAATGTAAAATAATGCTCTTATAAGCAATATTTAAGTCTTTTGTGAACAAAAATGTTCACATAAAGTTAATGTTAGAGCCCAGCGAATATGTTTAGCCAAACCATTTATATGCGCTTTAACGCTAAAAGTGAAAGCGGATAAACACATGTAGGGGGAAGAAGCGTTGCCATATTGCCCAAGCTGCGGGAACCAAGTTGAGGAAAACGATGAATTCTGTGGGCGATGCGGCTTCAATATCGCTCAGATGAAGCGGCTGCTGAATCCCCAAGAAGCCGTTAAATCAATTGTGTTTCAAAGAATCGAGGGGATAAAGCGGAAAGATGCTGAAACGATTCAAGGTCTCATAGATAAAGAGCATTATACTAAGTTTGATGATTGGCCGCCTTTTGAGCGGCAGGGGCTTGATGGCTTGAGGAGGGAAGCCGAAGCGCTGAAGGTTCTAAAGGAATATAGATATGAGATTAACGACCTGAGAATAGATCTGTTTGGCGATGCCGCGTTAGCCTCATTCATCATAAAATATAGTGGGAGGATGAGACATCTAGATTTCAATGTAAAATCTAGGGTAACAATCGTTCTATTTAAAGTAGGGGACGAATGGAAGATAGTTCATGAACACTGGTCACGTTTCCCTGAGAGAGAAACGTGGAGACATAGACTCTTACTCTAAACGCTAATACCAGCTGCTCCACTCAGCCTCGCCTAGACTCCATGGGCTCTTAGAGCGCAGCTCTACGAAGAAATCCCTTAAGCTGGGCGTCTCCTTGAGCGGAAGTTTCACCCTCTCGCATCTCCATGCCGATAAGTAGGCGGCGTTAATTATCTCGACAACAGCCCTCCCATCTTCACCCGTGCAATAGGGCTCTTCGTCTTTAAGAATGCACTCGCAGAAGTGTTCGAGCTCTCTGAGGTATTGCCAGTTTTCTCTCAAGTCTAGAAGCGGGTTCCAGCGGGTCTCCCAGACGCTGAGGGTTAAGTCTTGAACCTCTCGCCCATTCCTATGAAGGTGGATTATAGCCGGTTCAAGCGATTTTGAGCTATGATAAAGCCACCTCATAGTTAAGGTTCCCTTGGTTCCAAAGAGCTCGTAGCTCTCCTCGCCCTTCCTGTGAGTTATCATCGTTATATGTAGGGTTGTAACAGCGCCGCTTTTATGCCTCATAGTCACGCATGCCACATTCTCTGTTTCATACCTCTCGGGATCCACTATCATAACGTAGGCGTTCACTTCCTCCACATCCCCAAGCCACCATCGGGCAACATCCAACGGATGCGAACCGTCCTCCTGGAGGAAGCCGCCGCCAGAGATCAACCGTAAGCGGTAATCGGTTCTCTCCTGCCGAGGCGGCCTTTTAGCTGGCGGAGGAAAAATCCTCACGTTATCCCATCTCTCCCGAAGCTCGAAGATGCCGCCTAGCTGTCCGCTGTCAACTAAATCTTTGATGAACCTAAAGGACTTGTTGAAGCGCTTCATGTACGCCACCATGAGCTTAACATTATTTCGCCTACAGGCATCGATCATGCGGTCAGCCTCCTGAACCGTCGGGGCCATCGGCTTCTCACAGTAAACGTGTCTTCCAGCCTCAGCCGCCCTTACAACTATTTCTGAATGAGTATGTGGGGGCGTTAAGACGACGACGGCTTCGACTTCCCTATCGCTGAGCATTTTATCTAGATCAGTGTAGTAGCGTGGAACCGCATAAATCTCGCTTAACGCTTTAGCCTTTGACTCGTCGATATCCATGACGGCGACGATTCTCCCGTTCCTAAGAAACCTGAAGACTGGCTCATATAGGTCTCTAGCAGCCCATCCGCAACCAATAACGCCTAAACCGATTTTACCCATAAGGATCACACAGATACTAAGTTAACCTAAAACCCACTTATATTGTCTAAAAAGGGCAATAGTTCCATTGCTTATGCTTAAGGATATGGAAAAGTTGAGGCTGTGGCCTTAACCTCAACGTTAAGTTTTAGAGTTTAAAGCATGCGCTGATTAAAGAAACGGTTCTATGAGGAGACTGAAAGGTTCCATCTTTTTGAGACGTAAACCTAATATTCTTTCATCCCAGTATCTTCATTTATGAGTTTCGAGGAATCCCTCCAGTGGATTGTCGAGGAGGCAAAAAGGCTCATCGATAAGTCTGCGGTTAAGGCGTTAGATGGCACCACGCTCTTTAGACCGGATGGGGGAGGACAGTACAATGCCTTCTGGACAAGGGATTTCTGCTACATGCTTGAAGGTCTACGGGGATATATTCCGCATGAAGATGCTGTTCGAGCCTACTTTTTCATAGTTAACCGTCAAAGAGATGACGGCGCAATCCCCGATAGAGTGGAGCCTAATGGAAGACCAGTCTACCAAGTTCTTGGGTCAAAGCCCCCTACAGATAACCCCCAATTCGCAGTCAAGATTGTATGGGAGATATGGCGCTCATACAACGATATTACGCCGTTCACACATACATCACACATGTTGGAGAAGGCTTTAAATTCCCTTCCCATGAGTGAGAGGGCTGATTTAATCTGGATAGATCCAAACAACCCCCATTCATCCTACGGTTTCACGGACACTGTAGCTAAAACTGGAGAGGAACTTTTCTCCTCCCTCCTCTTATACGAGGCGCATATAAAAATGGCTGACCTATATCGGGCGGTCAACAGGCTGAAGGAAGCTGAAACACACATGAGGAAAGCGAATAAAGTAAGGGAGGATTTGGAAAGACTATGGTCTGGGAAAGGCTATTTCTACGCAGCATCCCAAGATTGTAGGCAACCAGACGTGTGGGGTTCAGCATACTCTGTCTGGATAGGGGCCGTTGATGACTCGAGGGCACTAGAGATCTCCCGCTGGCTCTGCGAACATCTCGATAAAATCGTTAAGTGGGGGCAGATAAGGCATTTACCTGAGCCATATATCTGGGAGAAGACTCTCATGGAGGTTAAACCCGGAACATACCAGAACGGTGCCTACTGGGGGACCGCTTCAGGATGGGTGGCTTACGCAGTATCCCTCACCGACCGCCAGCTAGCTAGGCGAATAATTGTAGACCTTGCCCAATTCTGCAGATCTGAAGGTAAAGCATGGGAATGCATGAACGCGAACTATAGAAAGTGCCCCGACTACGTGGCTACTTTAGCTTGCCCAGCCACTTTAATCTACGAGTGCGCGAAGCCTTTGTAAAAAGGGTTCTAGAGTTAAAAATTTTTAGGGTTTATTTGAGTTTTAAGCCCTCTTTTCCCAGGAAAGTTGCTTTGCGTCCCAGTTCCATCTCTATCTTCATTAATCTGTTTGCGGCGTCGCCTAATCCGCTCTCCCTTATGTGGCCCGTGTTAAGGCCCACAGCGTAATCTGCGATTTCTACACCCTCGCCTCTGCTGCTGCATGGCATGACGCCATAGCCATGCCTATATGCGAACTCAACCATTTCAAATGCCTCGGTTATTGTACCTATTTGATTCACTTTTAAGAGCACCGCGTTACATGCCCTTGCCTCTATTCCCCTCTTCACTCTCTCAATATTTGTTGTGAAGAAGTCATCCCCAACTATCTCTACGCCTAGCTCTCTTGTTAGGATCGCGTGCCCCTCCACGTCTTCTTCCTCCAAGGGGTCCTCTATTATCACGAAGGGAAAGTCTTTCACCGCAGCCTTATAGATTTCTATTAAGTCTTCTCTAGTTTTAGGATCCCTAGAGAAAAGCCCTTCATAGATCTTTTTCTCTCTATTATAGTATGTTGTTGCCGCCACATCGACCTGTATGCCAATCCTATTTCTATACCCTAAGTTCTCTATGGCTTCAGTCATCATCTCCCAAATCTCCCGATCATGCGAAAATTTATCTGCGCGCGTTAGAAGTAGGAATGAGCCGACCGAGGCTCTCCGCCCCAGCTTTTCGTTTGTGATCCTAAAGAATTCTCTACTGATCTCCCAGCAGGCATATGAGGCTTCAGAGAAACTCCTAAAACCATACGCCATAAAGGAGTAGCTCGGTTTTTCCCCAGATCTCTGCCCTCCGCCATACCTATCTCCACCAGCAACCGCGCCGACGCCGGGCACCGGAAGAACCTTAGCTCGAACCCCGCCAATATAGCGGTAAAGGGGTAGGCGAAGACTTTTTGCGGCGGCTTTTAAAACCGCCGCTGATACGCTTGCCATAGAGTTTCCGCCAAGCCTACTCTTATTCGGGGTTCCATCCAACTTAAGCATAACTTCATCTACGACATGCTGCTCAGTCGCGTCTAGACCTCTAATCTTTGGGCCTATTATATTATTCACAATCTCAACAGCCTTTTTTACGCCTAAGCCGCCGTATCTTGAACCGCCGTCGTGAATAAATTGAACTTCATGTTCTCCAACTGAGACACCGGCAGTCACTATTGCGCTTCCTATTGAACCATCTTCAAGCTCAACTGTGGTCTCTATTCCTGGATGCCCACGCATAGAAATTATCTCTTCCGCATAAACATTTTTTATTCGCGTGCCCATTTTTAGACACCGTTAAACAATACTTACGCCATTATAGCATATTTTAAGGACCAATTATAAGGGTTACCCCTAGGTCGCCTAAACTTATCCCTTGCGTCGTTATTATGCCGTCACCTAGCTTAATCAACGGTATTGTCGAATTATGGTTTTTAATCTCTTTGAATATGTCTATCCCCTGCCTCTCAGCTTCTTCAGCGGTGTAGCCATCTACGAGCCCTCCTGCAAGGCAAGGTATTTCTCCATATCCTTTAACGAACTGTGTTCCGGGGCCATCGGTTCCATCCGTGTCAACGGCGCCAATAACAATTTTTTTACTGCCCTTTATCTGCAGAGCTGCTGAGAGAGCGAACTCTTGGTTTCTTCCACCAATACCCCTATTTTCACCCACGGTCACTATGAGTTCCCCAGTCGTCAGAAGGACGCATGGAGGCTTAAAGGGTTTACCTGAAAACTCGACATTTTTAGCTATGCTTGCAATAACTTTACCCGCTTCAGCAGCCTCCGCTTGCAGCCATTCTGTAAGAATTATGGGTGAATATCCAAGCATTTCAGCTTTTTTGCCAGCCTCTATTATCGGCCCTCTCCTCGGCAAAACCCCGAAAACTCTAAAGTTTATGTCCTTAAAATCTTCTCTCTTGGGCGTTTCATACTCTGGTTTTGCCTCTTCAATATGCTTACGTATTGAGGGAGGTATCTTGTCCAGCATATCCCATTTCTTAAGAACTGAAACGGCGTCCCTGAATGTTGTGCAATCCGGCAATCCGTGCAGCCAACGGTTCTGTGTGAGGAGCTTCTCATAGCTCGATATGCCCGCTTCCTGCGGGAATGGGTCGCCGGCATCCCATAGAAGAATATGTATTTGAAGGGCATCCTTCATTAAGAGGGAAATTCTCCCAACCTTTAACATATCAATGTGGTTTCTCACAACATTTAAGTCTCCTGTTGGAACGCCTCTCTCCACCTGCATCTTGTATGTTAGCTCACGTACATCCTCTATCGTTATTCCCGGAGGCGGCAGCGTTAGTAGCGCTGAGTTACCGTTACCGAAAATTGTAAACACTAGGTCGCCTTTCCTGACCTTCCTAGCAATCTCATATATGGCTTGGGAACCTTTTACGCAGTCTTCATCCGGCAGGGGATGCGCGCCGAACGTCACTTTAATCTTGTTGAGTATTTTCTCATCGCCCTTCTTAGCGATAACATGTCCATCTGTTAGTCTGTCGCCTAATATGTCCTCGATGGCTTTAGCGGCAAGCTGTACACCCTTTGCTGCACCAACAACATAAATGGAGCCAATGCTATTTAAGTCGATTTTGAGGTCGCCGCTTCCCGGATCCCCTGCTGGCTCAAATTCTCTACATCCAATTATTAGGGTGCTGCCTTCAATCCTGATGAGCCTTCGGATATTGTTATAGGGATCCGCGGCTTCAAGCCCAGCTTCAAGTATCTCTAGAGCATCTCTTCTACCTTCAATATTTCCATGGGAGGATAATTCTTTCGAATTCAGTATCCTCTTAAGATTATACATTGCCACCGCCTTCTAACCCAAATCCTCATGACCTAAGATTTTTAAAATTGCTTGGGGTTTTTAAATTTACAACAACTTGTTCTTTTCGGCCGCCCAAATAAAAGGGAGTAACCGAAATAAAGCTGAATGTTAAAATTAGCCTTTAACAGCTCCCGCCAGCAGTCCTTTCGCCAAGTACTTCTGAACTATCCCGTAAAGAACTGTTGGCGGTATTGCCGAGATTATTGCCGCAGCCATTAACGGACCCCAGTGATAGGCTTCTCCAAAAGCAAACCTCATTATCCCCAGCGGTAGGGTAAGCAGCCTCTCGCCCTCTATAAGCAATAGTGGAAATAGAAGTGAGCCCCACGAGCTAACAAATGAAAAGATGGCGGCTGTCACCACTCCCGGCGCAGCTACGGGCAAAATTATCCTAAATAAGATTGAAATATGGCTGCAACCATCAACTTTTGCTGAGTCGACTAGCTCTGCGGGTATACCCATAAAGTAACCCCTTAGCATCCATGTGGCAAAAGGCACGGCTCCAATGAGATCCGCAAGTATGAGGCCTAGATATGTGTTCTTTAATCCGAGAGAGCTAAAGATCATGTATATTGGGACCATTAAGACGAAGCCTGGAAAAACATATGCGAACAGGATGAAGGATGACGCTAAGTCTTTTCCGCGGTAATAGATGAAGACTAGGCTGTAGGCTGCCAGGGAGCCTAATGCGACCGCTATACACATTACGCTTAATGACACTATGAGGCTG